>NZ_JBGMOE010000157.1:0-5922 GCF_041424195.1 Tardiphaga sp.
AGCTCGGCATCGACGACTTCGTCGCCAATGTCCTGCCGGAAGGAAAGTCGGATGCGGTGGCGGCGTTGCGGGGCGAGGACCGCACGGTCGCCATGGTCGGCGACGGCGTCAACGACGCCCCTGCCCTCGCGGCAGCGGATGTCGGCATCGCCATGTCGACCGGCACTGACGTCGCCATGCACGCAGCGGGCATCACGCTGATGCGGGGCGATCCACGCCTGGTGGCGGACGCGATCGACATCTCGAAGCGGACCTATGCCAAGATCCGCCAGGGCCTGTTCTGGGCATTCATCTACAATCTGGTCGGCATTCCGCTGGCAGCGTTCGGCTATCTGAGCCCGGTGATCGCAGGCGGGGCGATGGCGCTGTCGAGCGTCAGCGTCGTCGCCAATGCTCTGACGCTTCGTCGCTGGCGCCCAACCGCGGCTTGAGGAGGCGACACGTGAACATAGGACAGGCAGCCAAAGCGTCGGGCGTCAGCCAGCGGATGATCCGCCATTATGAGGCGATCGGCCTCATGCCCAAGGCCGCGGGGCGCGATTCCGGCTACCGGGACTATGACGAACGCGAGGTGCACATGCTGCGCTTCATCCGGCGCGCACGCGATCTCGACTTCCCCGTTCCCCAAATCAGCGAGCTGCTCGGCCTCTGGCACGACGGCGACCGCGCCAGCGGCGATGTCAACGCGCTCGCGCGAGCCGCGGAGATGGAGCGCAAGGGGCGCCAACTTCGCGTGATGCGCGAGTCGGTTGAAGAGCTAGCCCGCCGTTGTGCAGGCGGAGAACGTCCCGACTGCCCCACTCTCGACGATCTGGCGACCAGCAGCTTCTGAAGATACTAATGGCGACGCCGAGCCCAGACTAAGTGCCGAGCTGGAGGCGAGATGCCGTCGGTTCCTCCCAAACGCGTCTCGACCACCTGCGAGTCGGCACGAACAACCGCTCAGTCCCGCACGTGGTACCCTTCTTTCGCCGCCACTCAAAAACAGCACGGCCTCGCCCGCGGGCAGGCCTGCTCTAGCTGGCAGGTTGCGCCTGCTACGCGCGGCAGGGCCAGCCGGAGGGCTGACGTCGTGTTCGATCCGCGCCTGCACTGGACCGGCTCACGGGCGCCGGTCCCCATCAAAAGGCCAAATGGTTTATCCCGCCATGCATGAAGGTTCCGCCGAGGAAACCCTGGACCGAGATCGCGAGCGTCATCAAGCCAAGCACCACCCAGTACAACGTCCGGGACCGCTCCGGCTCCTTGCGGTGGCGCGCTGCCATCCAAGCTAGCGCGACGCCGAAGATCGCGATCAATGTCCCGAGCCAGCGATGCGTCATCAGGATAGGGTTGCGGTCGGTCAGGTAGAAGCCGCCCGCGAACCAGCCCAGGAATGCCGCCACGATCGCTCCCAGCGCGCCGACGATCAGCATTATGTGTGCGACATGCTGATAGTCGCGATTGCGTCGCCACAACCCGAACAGCTCCACCCCGAACGCACCGATGAACAGGGCGATAGGAAAGTGGATGACCATCGTGTGCAGCCGGCCTAGCCAGCTCACGAGGCGCTGTCCGAAACTCTTATTCTTGTTGGCGCCCTCCTCGTGCATACCGCCCATGTCCATGTCGTCGCCGGCGATGTCGCGGCCACCCATGTTCATGTCCACGGTCGACATAGAGCCCATGCCCATGTGGCCGTCGCCAGCGTCTGCCCCATCCGCTTTCTGCGTGGCGGCCGCGCTGTCAGAGGCTACCCCGGGACCGGCCCCAAGCGCATCGTGATCTTCGTGCGCAGATGCCGCCGTGCTGACTGACATCGCAACCGCAAGAAGGATAGCGAAGGCTCCGCCTATTTTAACGCCCATCACCCGTCCCCTTGATCTGTGTTGTTTCAATCCGGTTTACGCACGCCCCGCCTTCTCCCCTCACCCGCCCAGCTTCCTTTGTGAATCTTTCCATCTGCTCTTCAGCACGAGCTGGACGCCACAGCTACGCTGGCTGCGGCGACCGCGTCATGCTACCCTAGCCCAAGAACACCCGTGGTCAGCTGCCGTGGCGGGCGAACAGGCGGCGCCCGCCGGGACCAAAGGCAATCACATCATAGGCCTGCGCCTTGACGCCCGGCACTTCCATCCCCGGCGAGCCGAGCGGCATGCCACCGACCGCGAGGCCTCGCACGCCCTTGGGCCGAGTCGCCAGAGCCCGCTTCATGTCGGCGATCGGTACGTGGCCCTCGAAAGCCATACCGTCGGCGATTGCGGTGTGGCAGGACGAGACGTCCGCGGGAACCCCTGCGCGTTTTTGCAGCGCCGGGCGGTTGGCATCATCGACAACGCGCACCTGGCGCCCAAGCTGCCGCTGCACCTGCGCCGCCCACTTCGCGCAACAGCCGCAGCCGGGGTCGCGGTGCATGATGATCGGAGTGGCCGCGCTGGCGGCAACCGGAACCAGCAAGGCTGCGGCAGTAAACGCGGATCGCAAAGCTGTCTTCATGGGAAAACTCCTTGGTCGAACCTCCCGCCGTCGACGGTTGGCGGGAGGTTCGAGGGTTATTACTGCGCAGGCTTGCCCATCGACCGGAGCATCGCCTGGAGTTCACCGATGCTCTTGTTCTGCTCGGCAATCGACTTCTGAGCCATCTGCCGGGTCTTCGCATCGGGCGACTCCCGGAGAACGATCTGCGACATGGCGACCGCACCGCGGTGATGCTCGATCATCTTGCGGGTCCAGGTTTCGCTCGCATTGGCGCCCTTTGCCTTCATCATCTTTTGCTGCATCGCCATCTCGGCGGGCATGAAGGGCGTCTTCATGCCGGGCATGTTGTCGTGGTTCATGCCCTGCATTTTCGAGTGGTCCATGCCCTGCATCTGCGCCTGGGCCAAAGCGGGGCTCGCCGTCATCGCGGCCAAGACCAGAACGGCTATTGTTTTAAACATCGACTTCTCCTTGTTGGAACTTTGTCAACGCAACAAAACCCGATCGGCTTCAAACCGTGTGCGAATGCTCAGAACGACGGTTCGTTGAAGCTGCCCCCCTAGCCTTCGGCGCGTACGAAGGGAGCCATGTCCCCGAAGACGCGAGCAGCGTCGCGGCGCTCGTAGCGAAGAAGAGCTCAGAACCACATGCGGATGCCCGCAACGATGCTGCGTGAGGTGGGCTTGTCGCCCTCCGCCCTGACGTAGCGGGCGGTGTCGCCAAATCGACGATCCCACGATACGCCGATATAGGGGGCAAACTCGCGCCGGATCTCATAGCGGAGCCTCAATCCCAGCTCGGCATTGGACAGGCCCGATCCGATGCGGTTTTCCGGCACGTCCTGGGCCGCAAAATTAAGCTCGGCGCGCGGTTGGAGGATCAGTCGCTGGGTAACGCGCTGGTCGTAATATCCCTCCAGTCGCCCAAGCACGTCGCCTTTGTTCGACAGGAACAGGGCGCCCTCTAACTCGAAGAAGCCTGGCGCCAGCCCCTCAAAGCCGATGGTCGCATAGGTGCGTTTCGGGGAAGGCCCCAGGTCCTGGCGCACGCCCGCTTGCAGATTGAAATACGGGCCGATCGCTCGGCTATAGAGCGCCTGCACCTCGGCGCTCTCGAGGCCCTTGCGAAACGCTCCTTCGCCTTCGCTTTTGACGAACAGCCGGTTGATGTCTCCGCCAAACCACGCTTCGCCATCCCAGCGATAGCCGTCCCGGCCGTTGCGGAACTGATACTCGGCCACGTTCAACAAAAACTGGCTGAAGTTTTGACCGCCGTGCTGCCTAAGATGATGACGGCCCATCGCCATCTGGTCTGCGCCATAAACGCCGTCTGCCGCATGGTCGGTCGGGATGGGCGGGGGCGGTCCGTTTCCGGCAGGAAGCGCAGTGCCGGTCTGCTGTACCCCCTCCATCGCCATGCCTGGCATCCCGGCCATGCCGGGCATTGCCTGCATGTCGTGGCCGCTGCTCTGGTCGGCCGGCATATTCATGCCCGGCATTGCCGAGTGATCCATACCCTGCATGGGCTGCTGAGCGCCCTGAGCGGGCGTCTGGCCGGTTTCGGGCATCTGCATCCCCGGCATCGATTGAATATCTTGCTGGGAGCCCTGCGGGGCTTTTTGGTCCATGCCGGGCATAGTCGAATGATCCATGCCCGACATGGTCCCGTGATCCATACCCGTCATATCGGCCGTTGGCGCGGTACCGCGCTTCGCCACTGGAACCGCTTTCTTCCTCGGGGTTGCTGTGCGCGTCGTCGCCTTCGCCTTTGTGGCTGCCTTCCCCTTCGCTGCAGGTCTGGCCGCAGGCTTCTTCTTGGCCGGCATCGGCATCGTCATGCCCGGCATGTTCATGCCCTGCATCGACTGAGCTGCAACGGGAGCGGCCATGCCGAGCATCGTGGTGGCGGCAAGCGCCGGGATCAGCCGGTTCATGCTGCCGCTCCCTCTAGTGGCCGGACAGTGACAACACGCATCATGCCCGCGGTCATGTGGTAGAGATTATGGCAATGGAACGCCCAGTCGCCGGCCGCATCGGTGGTCACGTCGAACGTCACCTTGCCGCCGGGCGCCACATTCACGGTGTGCTTGCGCGGCGCGTGGTCGCCGTGGCCCGTCACCAGCTCGAAGAAGTGGCCGTGGAGATGGATGGGGTGCGGCATCATCGTGTCATTGATCAAGGTAACACGCGCGCGCTCGTCCTTGCGGAACGGGATGGGGTCGGCGGGGTCACTCAGCTTCTGGCCGTCGAAGCCCCACATGTAACGTTCCATGTTCCCGGTTAGATGGAGCTCGAATTGCCGCGCCGGGGCACGAACATCCGGGTTACGATCCAGCGCGACAAGGTCGCGATAGGTGAGCACACGATGATCTGTGTCCTCCAGCCCCTGTGGAGGCTCGCCCGTGCGGTCCTTGGGCATTGGCGAGATGGTCTGTACTCCGGGGCCCATCTTCACGCCGGGCGCGTTCTTCGGGTCGCGCATGTTCATGCTCATGCCGCCCCCGCCAGAATCCATTCCGGCCATGCCGCCAGCCTGGCCCGAGCCACCCTGCATGGCGCTATGGTCCATCCCGGCCATGCCAGCGCTGCCCGCGGCCATCTGACTATGATCCATGCCGGGCATCCCGGGCATGGCGGCGGCGCCCATCTGGCTGTGGTCCATGCCCGCCATACCGGACATGCTCGCCATCGCGGCGCCCACCGCGACTGTCCCGTGATCGGTCGGTCCTTTCCAGCCGGTCAGCTTCCATAAGTTACGAGAGGCATTTTGCATGACCGTTGGGTCCAGGCCGCGCTTCTTAACCGGATCCTCATCTGCCATGCCGGACATGCCCTGCATCCCGCCCATGCTCCCCATGTCCATGCCCATATCGGTCATGGTCAGCAGCGTGCGCGGACGCAGCGGGGGCACGGGGGCTATCATGCCCTCACGTGGGGCAAGCGTCGCGCGACCCATGCCCGAACGGTCGATCGCCTCCGAAACGAAGCTGTAGGCCCGGTCCTCGGGTGTAACGATCACGTCGAACGTCTCTGCGACGCCGATCTGGAACTCGTCCACCTTGACCGGACGGACGTTTTGCCCGTCGGCCTGCACGACGGTCATTGGCAGGTCGGGAATACGCACGTTGAAGTTGGTCTGCGCTGCGGCATTGACGATGCGCAACCGAACCCGCTCGCCCGGCCGGAAGAGACCCGTCCAGTTATCGTAAGGGCCAAAGCCATTGACGAGGAAGGTGTAGGTGGACCCCGTGACATCCGCAATGTCAGCCGGGTCCATGCGCATCTTACCCCAGTCCATCCGATCCTTGAGGGGCATTTCACGCCCGGCGAGCAGCCCACTCAGCGTCGGACGCTGGTAGTTGAAATAGGCGCCGCCCATCTGCTTGAGCTTGCGGAAGATCTCCTCGCCCGTCATCTGGCTATGGTCGGAGAGCACGATCACATGCTCGCGGTCGAACGCGACCGG
>NZ_JBGMOE010000158.1:0-5882 GCF_041424195.1 Tardiphaga sp.
GCCCATCGCGAGGGATGATCCCGCTCGTGGTCGAAAACCATCCGCACCGCGCGTTAGCGGACTTCCGGCGCAAACTTGTTCGTCGTCTTGCTCATACAGGCTCGACCTTCTCAGGAGTTGGAGCCTCCGGCAAACCCGGAGCGGTTCAAAGTTGTCTGCAACGCTCATGGGACGATCTTGCCACAACGCAAAAGCCGGCGCTAGAACGAAAGAGGAACTAAGCTCCAAGATGGCGTATCAATGCTGTTTGTAGCAGGGGCCTCTGTTGCTGGAAGTGAGGGGAAGCAATCCGCGGCCTAGAAAAAAGCACGGCCGCTCATGCTCTTACAAAGAGCCCACTATTTGCGTTTCTGCTCAAGGTAGTTTCGCCAACGTCGCGTGAGACCGGCATTCCGCCAGCGGAACACGCCCGGAAGTGCGAAGGGGGCACTTTCGACAACCGCATTGTAATCGGACATTAGGAGCATGATGTCGGATGAAGGGTAGTCGCGCGCTGCGGCTGTCTCGACCCTTTGCAAAATTACCCCAATTGCCGCAGCCGCCTCACGATAAGCGAATATCGAGCTTAGCAGGTCGGATGAAACCAAAAATACGAGAGCCGCGACCAGAACGCGTGTGAGAGAAACACTCGCGTCGGTTGGCAACGCGAGCAAGCCAGTCCATAGCGCGCATCCGATCAGAAGGGCAGCGCCTGCCAGAACGTTTCGTATCCAAGCTGCGCTGCTACGTTGCAGATCCCGAGTCCAGTATGCCGACTCCTCGATCAGTTCCGCGAGACGACGATATCCCGGAGCTTCACGGCTGGCGAAATGATCTTCCTCGCGAACAAGCGGTTTACCTTCGATCGAAACGCTGAACCCATCGAACACCCGCAAACGTTGTTCAGCGGAAATTCGCTCACCAAGTCCGCTCGCGAGCAGTATGACCCTGCGTGCTTGATCTCCGGCAGCCCGATGTGACCGTTGCTTGTGCGCAAGCGCGAGCCACAACGCTGCCAGCAAAAATCCGATGACGGCGAAATTCAGCTGAATAATATTCTTTTCCGAATATACTGAGACCGCGGCAACGACCGCGACACCTAGCTGGGCGATAAGCGCTAGATCCTGGAATCGTCGGCTGCAGTCGAGCTCAACCCGTTGGTAGGTAAGCAAACGCTCATTTCCGAATGCTCCGTCAGCGTGACGTAGCACCTCTGTAACGAAATCGCTCTTACCTTGGGTGTAGGCGTCCAAATCGTTCGGATGTGCCACCGCAAGCTGTCGTTTCAGAGAAGAATATCGTTTGGCTAGTGATCGATCTGCTGCGAGCTGGTCCCGGAATGTTAGCATATTGCGACCCCACGTGCTTTCCCGTGGCGCGATATGAACGTGAAAAGATATCGAGCCTTCGTTGCCTGCACGCTTGAACAGAAACACCCGCGGTAGTCCTGATTTCGCGACTTCGCGAACATAACCGATCGTCGCCAGCGCGGCACTGATCCGTTCGGCATCCTCCCAGACCACAGGCGTGACAAGCAGGTCTATTATTGGCTTTCCTTCAAGTCCTGCGATTGCGGTGCTCCCAACCCGATCAATGAACATCCGCAGGCTGGCCGTCGCTGCACGAATACCGGCGATCTCCGCGGTGCACGCACTTTTCCAGCCTTTCTGATGCGCGATGATGGAGATCGGCACCGGGGCAGCGGGGTCAGACATAGTAAATGTGTCTCAGCGAACCGGCTCTATCCATCATCGTCCTCTTGGTTCGAATCGATCGGCACGTGAATGCGGTCGGTCGCGACGACCACTCCCTCAACGACCGCATAGCACTCAACCACATGATCGCCCTTGAAGGTAGTCGTCTCAATCCGCCGCTTGTGCCCACCATCGGCGACGATCTGGCCACGGATGCAGTCGCGGTTGATCGCTTCCTGTCCTCGATTCAACACCTTCCAGAAAAGCCCGTAGGGGGCAGCGATGTCCGTACTCACGACGGAGAACGTGAGCTGTTTGCGTGGCTTGAGCAGCTTACGGTCATTGAGGATTTCGCGTAGCGAGGCGGTCCTGAAACCGGCCTGCTCGACATTGCAATCGATAGTGATGTTGTTCCTGATGTCGATGCCACCGAACACGTCTTCAGCGAATTCTTCCGTCATACGAACGTTGCGGCCCGATGCCGCTTCGACCTTGAGCAGCTTCTCGGCAGCGGGGAACAGACGCCCGAACACCTTGCGCCACTTATCGTTTTGGTTGGCCTGTCCCTCGGCCTCAATGGCCTTAACACACAGCTCGTATGCCTTCTTCGCCTTCCGCTGGAAATTTTTCTTCACCTTCACTCGCTGCCCGCTACCGAGCGCAGCGAAGTAGTCCTGCTTCGGCAGGTCTCTTAAATAGGAGAAGAAGTCACGGCTCATAAAATCGTAATAGAGGTAACTCTTATCGTCATACTCGTCGGTGGAACTCAGAAAGTTGTATGCAAGCGTATCAATCAGCAGGCCGCCCATGCCCGCACCATGCTTGTTCTTCCACGCTCTGGCCATTTTGCAGAGTCGCCGCAAGTTCTTATTCTTCTCGCTGACGAAGTCAGACATCGCCTTAATCTCTTCACGCGGTTTGGTGATCTTCCATGCTCCGCCATTATAGGTGTCGGGATACTTGAAGCTGCCATCGTCCTGCTCAAACACGGGCTGCGCTTCGACACGAAATTTCGAATAGACTGCGGCAACGACGAGGCGGTCTACCCTTACAGTCGTCTGGGGGTATCGCGCGCTGATTGCGGCAGCAGCGTCTGAAAGCAGCTTGGATTGGCCGCCGTCCTTATAGTTTTCCCATTCGCCCTTTGGCATGATGTACAGCATGTCGAGGTCGGAAATTCCCTTGATCGCCGTCCAACGACCGTAGGAACCGACCTGAAGTGAATTCGCCGTTTTGGATTCCGTGTCACGAAACTTCTTGTTGAGAGAGCAGGTTATCTCCTCGTACCGAGAAGAAATAGTTGCAGCATTATCGACGGCGAGATTGGCGACAAACTGCTTAAATGTATCCGCGATGCTCAAACGATGATCCCCCGCCCGAATTATAGTTAGCGGGAATGTAGATCAAATGGTGAACGCTTCAAGAGGTTTTACGGCATTCATAGAAGCTCAGGTCAGCGACAAAGTCAGTCAGAGCGGCGGGTTGCGTGCTGAGAGGCGGGAGCTTCGCTTAGCCAGGTGGCTTTCAGCCGCTATCGGATTTCGCCCCCTGCCCGGGAAGGCCGCTTATCCGATCAACTTGCGACGCTCGAGGATCGGTATGACGACGCGGCGCGGCACCGTAGGGGAGCGCGGCTTGCCACCGGCCCTCTCACTAGGAGCTGAGGATTGCGAACAGCCTCTGCCACTTATCGGCATAGTCCTGTGCTACAGCGGTCATCCCCTTGGTCAGCAGGTGCTGCTTGACCCGCTTTGACAATTCTACCTTCCACCCCTGATCCAGCGCGATCTTCTGCGCTGCGGCCCACGCCTCTATCTGACCGACCACCGGCGTCTCCGCCTTCGCTACGTCTGCGAACTCGGATTCCGCGTTACGATACATACGGTCGACGACGGCGGCCATGACGTCGAGTGGGATCAGGTCCTCGATCTCGGACCCTTCGATCCCGGTATGCTCGTCCACGATTATCAGACGGTCGGCCGCCTCCTGATAGAGGCTCGATCGGATTTCCTTCGCGAGCTTCTTGCCCATCTGGTCCCCGTCCAGGATCATGTACGGGAGCGCCTCGTCGCGCCCCGTTAGGATGCTCGCGACCATGCGTGCGTTCTTGGTGCCACCGGCAGGCGGGAAGACGAGCTCGCGCTTAGGCTGCAGCTTGCCGGATGCGACTAGCAGAGTCTTGATAGCGGTGAGATAGTGCTGGTCGGAGCTGCCCTCCACGATCACCGGCTGGCAGCCAAGCATCAAACTGTCGGCGACGCTCAGGCCGAGTGCGGAATGCACCGCGTAGGCGGCTCCCGGCTGGAGTTCGGCACCCTTGCGCAGGTCGGAAGTGGCCTTCGTAGTTCCCGCCTCATCGACATAGACCTTTCGCGCTCGATCGAGCCTGTCAGCATGGACGAGGAATGGCGAATGGGTTGTGTAGAGGAGCTGGTTCGTTGTCGCCAAATTGTCGAAGAACTTGGAGAGGTCGTATTGGGCTAGGGGGTGAAGCGACAGGCCAGGCTCGTCCAGCAGCAGGATGGCATCCTCGTGCTCGCCATCGCCGCCACTCTCGACGAGGAACACGAGATAAAAGCTCAGGAACCACTGCAGTCCTGTGCTTCTGCCTTCTAACTCCACTTCGGCAGGCCGGCGGGAATCGGCCACCCAAATTCGGAAGTGGTTACCATCGGCCTCGAAGCGGAAGCGGTAATCCCCCTGCTTCCACCAATCCTTGAATCTCGAGGTGAGCGTCGTTCCCGCTGACTGCAGGAGGATTGAGCGTTCTCGCTTATTCTCCGCGATGACCGCGATCTCGGCATCCGTCGGTCGCCGCTGGTTCGCGATCGCGGTCTCGTCCTTGCCCAGGTCCAGTATCTCATTCGGCTTCAGACGGACGAAGCTGAAGAGAACGCGGAGGGTTCGCGCCTTGGCGGAATCCTTCTCGCCAAGGTCGTCGCGCTCAAGATTCTCGACGACGTGCGGTAGGTAGATTTCGGAGTCGAGGTTCCCGTAGTTCGAATAGTACACGAATCGCGGAAGACCCTTGATGACCGCCTCGTGGACGGCACTAATGTCGCCGGGATCAGGTGCCGACACTCGGGCTCTCAGGTCATCGATCGTGCTTGCCAGCGCCTCAAGCCGCGGAAAGATACTGCTGGTTTTTGCCGGGCTGTCCGGCGCAAGCGCACGCAGTTTCTCGGCAAGCCTCCCAAGCGCTGCCGGCGCCATTGCCGATACGGGAAGCTCGAGGACGATAGACTTTAAACCGGCGAGGAGTTCGGCCTTCTGCGACTCTTCCTTCGCCAGCGGTGGCATCGCCTCAATCTCCGCGACGGCACTCTTCACCTTAAATTCGATTTCATCGAAGCCGATGGCGGTGAGATGTTTATGCCGAGGGAAGCGGACGAGATATTCGCCATCGTAGTACCGGTCGATCCGCACCACTCCGGCTGCCTCTGGGCTCAACCCTGACATCGCCGCGAGCCTGTCTCCGAATGCGCCGGTGATGAACTCGGCCGACACGAAGGAGAAGCTGCCCGGATCCTCACGAATCTCGCCGAACATCGTCTTGGGATAGTCGGACGTCGGTCGGATCTCCCCCTCGCGAGCCGGCTTAAGCTTCCACAGTGGGATGAGCAGGTTGGACTTGCCCGACTCGTTGACGCCGATGAGGGCGGTGACATCGTCGGTGTCGATCCAGCCGCTATCGGCCACCGATCGGAAGTTCGTCACTCGATACCGCACCAGCCGCATTGTACTTCGCCCTTCAGACTAGCGCGCCTTACAAGCCGTGCACCCTCGAAAGAGGCGCAGGCGCATGTTCTATCTTTGTTCGAAGCCGGATGCTTGTCAACAGCCACCCCTTCCCCAACTATCCAACGCCGGCCCCTCAGGTTCGTAGTCTGATGTCCGTCGAGGCTGTCTGAATTTAAAAAAGGTCTGCGCATGCGCGTCTCGTCGTCAAAAGAATTTTGCATCTCAGCTGCTGTTCGCGGTCGATGAACAAAAGGCCGCTTATCTCATGCCGTCGCTCCAAAGGAGACGAGCCGGTTTCCACCCGAATTACCTCGGAAGCAGCCTGAAAGTGAGTCAATCTACGTCGCGCGCGGACCATATCGCATTTAGGTGCGAGTTGCGGACTACCAGCACTGGCACTTGCTCCCCGTCCGCCGTTCGCTGCTCGAAGCGGAACAGGCGGGATCGTGGCGCCTGCGCGCGCTCGAG
>NZ_JBGMOE010000159.1:0-5849 GCF_041424195.1 Tardiphaga sp.
AGCTCTTGGGCCGGACGCGTTTCGAATCTGGTCGTCCGTCACTTGATCTGCGGGCCCGTTCCATCCGCAACCAGGCCGTGCCGCCTGTCCCAGTGGTATCCTGACCACAGGCGATGCGGCCTGCCCGCAGACAGCCGTTACCCACACATCCCGTGACGCCGCATCTCCGGCGTCCACCGCATCCCGCCCCGCAATCGTGACGATCGCGATCGCCCCTCTCGGTGGGGCAGGACGATGGGGAAAATAATCAGGATGGGGATGTTGTCAATAGTAATAGGAAAAAATGTTTGGCGTCTCACGCGGTCGAGATTGGGTTACGCCGTCTTCGCAAACAACTCCCGCCCGATCAGCATCCGCCTGATCTCGCTGGTGCCGGCGCCGATCTCGTAGAGTTTGGCGTCGCGCAGCAGGCGGCCGGTGGGATAGTCGTTGATATAGCCATTGCCGCCGAGCAGCTGGATCGCATCGAGGGCGCATTGCGTGGCGCGTTCCGACGCATAGAGGATGGCGCCGGCGGCATCCTCGCGGGTGGTCTCGCCGCGATCACAGGCTTTCGCTACCGCATAGACATAAGCCCGCGCCGAACTCAGCGCGACATACATGTCGGCGATCTTGCCCTGCACGAGCTGGAAGTTTCCGATCGGCTCGCCGAACTGCTTGCGCTCGTGCACATAGGGCTGCGCGACATCGAGACAGGCCTGCATGATACCGAGCGGCCCTGCCGCCAGCACCGCGCGCTCATAATCGAGGCCGGACATCAGCACATTGACGCCGCGGCCGACGGTGCCGAGCACGTTCTCTTCAGGGACTTCGCAATCTTCGAACACGAGTTCGCAGGTATCCGAGCCGCGCATGCCGAGCTTGTCGAGCTTCTGCGCCGTCGAGAAGCCCTTCATGCCCTTCTCGATGATGAAGGCGGTGATGCCGCGCGAGCCGGCCGCGGGATCGGTCTTGGCGTAGACCACCAGCGTCGAGGCGACCGGACCGTTGGTGATCCACATCTTGTTGCCGTTGAGAATGTAGCGATCGCCCTTCTTGTCGGCGCGGGTCTTCATCGACACCACGTCAGAGCCCGAACCCGGCTCGGACATCGCCAGGGACCCGACATGTTCGCCCGAGATCAGCTTCGGCAGGTATTTACGCTTCTGCGCCTCGCTACCATTGCGGCGGAGCTGATTGACGCAGAGGTTGGAATGCGCGCCATAGGACAGGCCCACCGACGCAGAGGCGCGCGAAATCTCTTCCACTGCGATGACATGTTCGAGATAGCCGAGCCCGGCGCCGCCGAATTCTTCCTCCACCGTGATACCGTGGAGCCCGAGCGCGCCGATCTTGGGCCAGAGATCGAGCGGAAACTGGTTGGTCTTGTCGATGGCTTCGGCGCGCGGCGCGATCTCGTTCTGCGAGAAATCACGCACGGTCTCGCGAATCGCATCCGCGGTCTCGCCGAGATCGAAATTGAACATCCGTTGAGCGTTCGAAATCACAGGGTCGCCTCCGGTCAGAACGGCGCGCAAACGCACCGGTTTTGTTGATTGAAATCACCATGTCACGGGCCGAACGGGCTGAGAAGAGGCATAAAGTGGTCCTTGCTCTTGGCCGCGCAACAGGTTGTAATTCATCCAAATAAGCCCTCCGGGACCAACCACGGAAGGCACGCCAGGGGAGAGAACCGATGCTCGATCGCGTCCAGGATTCCGACAGCAGCAAATCCGCCCAAGCCGCGGCTCATGCCCAGGCTTACGGGATGCCGCTGGACGAGTTCGACCCCGGCAATCCCGAACTGTTCCGCACCGATACGTTCTGGCCCTATTTCGAACGGCTGCGCCGCGAGGACCCCGTCCACTACTGCAAGGACAGCATGTTCGGACCGTATTGGTCGGTGACCAAGTACAACGACATCATGGCGGTCGAGACCAATCACGCCACCTACTCCTCGGCGGCGGCATTCGGCGGCATCACCATCCGCGACGCCGGCGTGAAGTTTCGCCGGCCGATGTTCATTGCCACCGATCCGCCGCATCACAGCGCCCAGCGCAAGACCGTGGCGCCGATGTTCGCCCCGCACCACATGGACGAACTCTCGGGGCTGATCCGCAGCCGCACTGCGGAGGTGCTGGACTCCCTGCCCCGCAACGAGACTTTCGACTGGGTCGACCGCGTCTCGATCGAACTCACCACACAGATGCTGGCGACTTTGTTCGACTTCCCTTGGGAGGACCGCCGCAAGCTCACCCATTGGTCCGACGTCGCCACCATGCTGCCGCCGACAGAGGAGGCCGAAGCGCAGCGCCAGAAGGAACTCGGCGAATGCGGCGAATATTTCGGCCGGCTGTTTCAGGAACGGCTCAACGCGCCGCCGAAGAGCGACCTGATATCGATGATGGCGCATAGCGAGGCCACGCGGCATCTCGATCCCGAGAACTTCCTCGGCAACATCATCCTGCTGATCGTCGGCGGCAACGACACCACGCGCAACTCGATGTCCGGCGGCGTCTATGCACTCAATCAATTCCCCGGCGAATACGACAAGCTTCGCGCCAATCCCGCGCTGATCGAGAGCATGGTGCCGGAGATCATCCGCTGGCAGACGCCGCTCGCGCATATGCGGCGCACGGCCGTGCAGGACGCCGAACTCGGCGGCAAGCAGATCAGGAAGGGCGACAAGGTCGTGATGTGGTACGTCTCGGGCAATCGCGATGACGAGGTCATCGAAAACCCGAACGAATTCATCATCGACCGCGTGCGCCCGAACCGCCATCTCTCATTCGGCTTCGGCATCCACCGCTGCGTCGGCCTCAGACTTGCCGAACTTCAATTGAAGATTGTGTGGGAAGAGATCATGAAGCGCTTCCAGCGGATCGAGGTCGTCGGCGAGCCGCGCCGCGTCTTTTCGAGCTTCGTGAAGGGCTATGAAACACTGCCCGTGCGGATCGCCGGCTGAACCATTGACCGCAACAGGTCAGGATCGATTTTTGGAGAGCAGACGTCATGAATATCCAAGCCAGGATCAATCCTGACAAAGCCGAGATCCAGCGCGTCGCGCGGGAGATCGCCTATTCGACACCGCTGAAGGACTTCCATCCCGGCGCGCCGAAACTGTTCGCCACCGATACGCTGTGGCCGTTCTTCGAACGGCTGCGCAAGGAGGAGCCCGTGCATTACTGCACCAATGCGCCGATCGAGCCCTATTGGTCGGTGACCAAGTACAACGACATCATGAAGGTCGATACCAGCCACAGTATCTTCTCGTCCGACGTGAAGCATGGCGGCATCGCGATCCGCGACGTGCCGGAAGGCTATGACTGGCCGAGCTTCATCGCCATGGATGAACCGAAGCACAGCGCGCAGCGCAAGACCGTGACGCCGATGTTCACGCCTGATCATCTCGACGAGATGGCGGTGCTGATCCGCGGGCGCGTCTGCAAGGTACTCGACGGGTTGCCGCGCGGCGAGACCTTCGACTGGGTCGAACGCGTCTCGGTCGAACTCACCACGCAGATGCTGGCGACCCTGTTCGACTTCCCGTGGGAAGAGCGCCGCAAGCTGACGCGCTGGTCCGACGTGTCGACCGCCCTGCCCAAGAGCGGCATCGTGTCATCCGAGGAAGAACGTCGCCGCGAGATGGATGAATGCGCGGCCTATTTCCAGAAGCTCTGGAACGAGCGCGTGAATTCCGACCCACGGAATGACCTGATTTCCATGATGGCGCATAGCGACGCCACGCGCTTCATGGATCCCGACACCCTGATGGGCAATATCATCCTCTTGATCGTCGGCGGCAACGATACCACCCGCAACACCATGACCGGCTCGGTGCTGGCGCTGCACGAGAACCCCGACCAGTATCAGAAGTTGCGCGACAATCCGTCATTGATCGAGACCATGGTCCCCGAAGTGATCCGCTGGCAGACGCCGCTGGCGCATATGCGCCGCACGGCGCTTGTGGATACCGAACTCGGCGGCAAGACCATCAAGAAAGGCGACCGCGTGGTGATGTGGTACGTCTCGGGCAACCGCGACGAGGAGGTCATCGAGCGGCCCAACGAGTTCATCATCGACCGCAAGCGGCCGAAGATCCACCTGTCATTCGGTTTTGGCATACACCGCTGCGTGGGCATGCGCCTGGCGGAGTTGCAATTGAGGATCGTTTGGGAGGAGATACTGAAACGGTTCGAGAACATCGAAGTTGTGGGGGAACCCAAGCGCGTGTATTCGAGCTTCGTCAAAGGCTACGAGACCCTCCCGGTTAGAATTACCTAAGACCGGAGGATTTCGTAATGCCGGTCAGGATTCATAATTTCCCCTCAAGAAGAGAAGCTCAATTCCTTGACGAAACATGCTGCCGCGGAACAAGACGAATTTCATGACATCCGCGATGCCGTCGCCAAACTGTGCGCACAGTTTCCCGGCGAATACTGGCGCAAGCTCGACCGCGAGATGGCCTATCCGAAGGCTTTCGTCGATGCATTGACGGAAGCCGGCTACCTGTCGGTTCTGATCCCCGAGGAATATGGCGGCTCCGGCCTCAAGCTCTCCGCAGCGGCGGCGATCCTCGAAGAGATCCAGCGTGCCGGTTGCAACGGCGGCGGCTGCCATGCCCAGATGTATACGATGGGCACGGTGCTGCGTCATGGTAACGACACCCAGAAGGCCAAGTGGCTGCCGAAGATCGCCTCGGGCGAAGTCCGCCTGCAGGCCTTCGGCGTCACCGAGCCGACCTCGGGGACGGATACCTCGTCGCTGAAGACGGTGGCGAAGAAGGACGACAACGGCGACTACATCGTCAATGGCCAGAAGATCTGGACCAGCCGCGCCGAATATTCCGACCTGATGGTGCTGCTCGCACGCACCACGCCGAAGGAACAGGCCGCGAAGCGCACCGACGGTCTGTCGGTGTTTCTGGTGGACATGAAGGAGGCCAAGAAGAACGGCCTCGAGATTCGCCCGATCCGCACCATGATGAACCACGCCACCACCGAAGTGTTCTTCACCGACATGAAGGTGCCGAAGGAAAACCTGATCGGCGAAGAGGGCAAGGGCTTCCGCTACATCCTCTCCGGCATGAATGCCGAGCGCATCCTGATCGCCAGCGAATGCGTCGGCGATGCCAAGTGGTTCATCGCCAAGGCGAGCGCTTACGCCAAGGAGCGCCAGGTGTTCGGCCGTCCGATCGGCCAGAACCAGGGCATCCAGTTCCCCATCGCCAAGGCTTACGCAAACATGCGCGCGGCCGAGCTAATGGTGAAGGAAGCACTGCGCAAATACGAAGCCGGCATGGAATGCGGCGCCGAGGCCAACATGGCCAAGATGCTTGCGGCCGACGCGTCGTTCGAGGCGGCCAATGCCTGTATCCAGACCCATGGCGGCTTCGGCTTTGCCGAGGAATACGACGTCGAGCGCAAGTTCCGCGAGACGCGTCTGTATCAGGTGGCGCCGATCTCGACCAACCTGATCCTGTCCTTCGTGGCCGAGCATGTGCTCGGCATGCCGCGCTCGTATTGAGATAGACACATGCTGCCGCTCAAGGGATTGACCGTCATCGCCGTTGAACAGGCGGTGGCTGCACCATTCTGCAGTTCGCGACTCGCGGATGCCGGCGCGCATGTGATCAAGATCGAGCGCCCCGAAGGCGACTTTGCGCGCGGCTATGACGCTGCCGCCAAGGGCCAGAGCAGCTATTTCGTCTGGCTCAACCGCGGCAAGGATTCCGTGGTGGTCGATCTCGCCACGGCGGACGGCCGCAAGGCGATGGAAGAGCTGATCGCCACTGCCGACGTGCTGCTGCAGAACCTCAAGCCCGGCTCGATGGACAAGCTCGGCTTCACCCGCGAGCGGCTGCGCAAGGA
>NZ_JBGMOE010000160.1:0-1058 GCF_041424195.1 Tardiphaga sp.
ACTAGAGCGGTTCCCGACCAGATTGAATCGTTTGGGATTCCCAAATCAGACCGATTCTGATTCAAACTGCCTGCTGGTTAGGGAGGCCGGCGGGCATGGCAACATCTCTTTCGGTCGATCTTCGTAGGCGTGTGGTTGCCGCCGTTGAGGGCGGCATGTCGCGTCGAGAGGCTGCGGCGCATTTTCAAGTGGGTATATCGAGCGCGATCCGCTGGGTGGCGCAAGCGCGAGAAACGGGCGCAGTGACGCCGAGGCCGCAGGGCGGCGATCGGCGCTCGCAGGCGATCGAAGCGCAGGCCGAACGCATCCTCGCCCTGATTGTGGCCAAGCCCGACAGCACATTGGAGGAGTTGAAGGTGTCACTCGCGGCTGGTGGACACGTCTTCAGCATCTCGGCGTTGTCGCGTTTCTTCCAGCGCCGGAGGATCACGCTTAAAAAAAGACCACGTACGCCGCCGAGCAGGAACGGCCGGACGTCCTGAAAAGGCGAGAGGAATGGTTCGACGGCCAGATCGACCTTGATCCGGGCAAGCTTGTCTTCATCGACGAGACATGGGCATCGACCAATATGGCGCGGACTCGCGGCCGTGCACCCCGTGGCGAGCGACTGCGTGCCTTCATCCCTCACGGCCACTGGAAAACGACGACCTTCGTCGCCGGCCTGCGCCTGTCAGGCATGGTCGCACCGATGGTTCTCGATGGGCCGATAAACGGCCAAGCGTTCCAGGCTTATGTCGATCAAGTCCTTGTCCCAGATCTTCGGAAAGGCGACATCGTTGTTATGGACAATCTCGGCAGCCATAAGGGCGCCGGCGTGCGCGCGGCGATCGAGGCTGCAGGCGCGAAGCTTCTCTATCTCCCGCCCTACAGCCCCGACTTCAACCCGATCGAAAACGCCTTCTCCAAGCTCAAAGCGCTGCTGCGCACCGCTGCTCAACGCACCGTCGAAGGCTTGTGGAGCGCAATCGGACGCTGTCTCAGCCGCTTCACACCGCGCGAATGTGCCAATTACTTCGAAGCCGCTGGATACGAGCCAGCCTGATCGGGAAACGCTCTAA
>NZ_JBGMOE010000161.1:0-260195 GCF_041424195.1 Tardiphaga sp.
TCGAACTCTCCGTCTATGACGGCATCCCGCATTTGCTGACGCCCGTCGTGACCGATCCGAAAAAGGCCGTGGTCGCGCTGAAATGGGCGGTTCGCGAGATGGAAGAGCGCTACAAGCGCATGGCCAAGCTCGGCGTCCGCAACATCGACGGCTATAATGCCCGTCTGGTCGAGGCCAAAGGCAAGGGCGAGGAGCTCACGCGCACCGTTCATACCGGCTTCGACAAGGAGACCGGCAAGGCGATCTACGAGGAAGAGAAACTCGACCTCGAGCCCTTGCCCTATATCGTCATCATTGTCGACGAAATGGCCGACCTGATGATGGTTGCCGGCAAGGACATCGAAGGCCTCGTGCAGCGTCTCGCGCAGATGGCACGCGCCGCCGGTCTACACGTCGTTCTCGCGACGCAGCGTCCGTCGGTGGACGTCATCACCGGCACGATCAAGGCGAACTTTCCGACGCGCATTTCCTTCCAGGTCACGTCGAAGATCGACAGCCGCACCATCCTGGGCGAGATGGGCGCCGAGCAACTGCTCGGCCGCGGCGACATGCTCTATATGGCTGGCGGCGGTCGCATCTCGCGCGTGCACGGCCCCTTCGTCTCGGACGAGGAAGTCGAGAAGGTGGTGCGCCACCTGAAGACGCAGGGCGAGCCGGAATATCTCGAGGCGGTCACCGCCGAAGAACCGGAAGAAGGCGAGGACGGCGCCGTATTCGATGCCACGGGTATGGGCGCCGATGGCGGTGGTGGCGATCTATTCCAGCAAGCCGTTGCTATCGTGAAGCGCGACCGGAAGGCATCGACCAGCTACATCCAGCGCCGGCTGCAGATCGGTTACAATCGCGCAGCGTCGTTGATAGAGCGGATGGAAAATGAGGGCATTGTCGGTCAGCCCAACCACGCCGGCAAACGCGAGATTCTCATCGAAGAAGAAGAAAGCGGTTTTTGAGAGTTTGACCCTGTCGATGGATAATCCCGCTTTCGAGTCGCGAAATCGCCACAGCTCCGGGTTAGCGCCTGCGCTGGTGGCGCCAGCCGCGACGGCGGCGCAAGAGACCACCGGCCGGACCGCAAAACCGGTACCCATTCTGACGCAAAGCGCGGTAAAATGCGCCGAACCCGCCGAGCAGGACGACGCCTTGATGAGACGCCCGACCCATCACGCCGCAGACCGGCCTTTCCTGCTCGTCGGCGCAGCCGGCCTTGCTGCGACGTTTGTCGCTGCCATTCTGGCCCCTTCGGCCTTTGCCCAGACAATCCCCTTGCCGCGACCTGCACCGCAGGCACGCGGCAATGCCAGCCTCCAGATGGCAGCCTCCGAGCCGCAAGCCGTTCGACCGCCGGTCGCCATCGCTCCCAGGACATCGGCAACGACATCCACGCCGCCCAATCCGGTCATTCCGGATCCGCGCCGCAATGTTCCCGCCAGCATTTTCATGACCTTCGATGCGAATCAGAAGGCGCAGGCGAGTAAGGTCAGCAGCTATCTGTCATCGCTCAGCAATCTGAGCGGTAACTTCGTTCAGGTGGGTCCAGACGGCAGCCGCACCACCGGTGATTTCTTCATCCAGAAGCCCGGCAAGGTCCGTTTCGAATATGATGCGCCGACGACCATCGCCATGGTGTCCGACGGCCAGTCGCTCGCCGTCCGCGATTCCAAGCTGGCGACCCAGGACATCTATCCGCTGTCGCAGACCCCGTTGCGCTATCTGCTGTCCGATCGCATCGACTTGATGAAAGACACCAATGTGGTCGCCGTCACCGCTGACGACCTCTATACGTCGGTGACCATTGAGGAGAAGAATGCGCTGGTTGGTACCTCGCGTCTGATGCTGATGGTCGGCACCAAGGACGGCCAGCTCAAGCAGTGGACCGTCACCGACCCGCAGGGCTATGACACCACGGTCGCGATCTACAATCTCGATACCGCGAAGAAGCCTGACCCGGGGCTGTTCAGGATCGACTTCACCAAGTATCCTACCAGCGGCGCGAATTAGACGCTCTTCCTTCCCTTCTCCCCTTGTGGGAGAAGGTGGCGCGGCCAAAGGCCGTGCCGGATGAGGGGTAACGGCCGAGCTCCGTTGCACCCCTCACCCGTCTCGACCGCTCGGCGGTCGATCCACCCTCTCCCACAAGGGGAGAGGGGAAGAGCGTCGTCCGGATTCCCATGCATTTCAAACTCACCACCTGGAACATCAATTCGGTGCGACTGCGCATCGACCTCGTCGCAAAGTTTCTGGAACAGATGCAGCCGGATGTGCTGTGCCTGCAGGAAACCAAGTGCCCGGACGATGCCTTTCCGCTGAAGCGCTTCAAACAGCTCGGCTACGATCATGTCGTGCTGAACGGGCAGAAGGGTTATCACGGCGTCGCCATCGTCTCGAAGCTTCCGTTCGAGAGCAGCGACATCCGCGTGTTCTGCAACAATCTCGACTCGCGTCACATCTCGGTATCGTTCGGCGAGAAGGCCGGCATGGCCGTGCCACTGATCGTGCATGATTTCTATGTACCTGCCGGCGGCGACGTTCCGGATCCGGACGTGAATGCGAAGTTTGCACACAAGCTCTCGTTCCTCGACGAGATGAAAACCTGTGAACCGCTGCATCCGCGCGGCGATGCGCGTCACATCCTGGTCGGCGATCTCAACGTGGCACCGCACGAGAACGATGTGTGGTCGCACAAGCAGATGCTGAAGATCGTGTCGCACACGCCGATCGAATGCGAAAAGCTGCTCGCCGTGCAAAGCGAAGGCAACTGGATCGACGTTGCGCGCGAACGCATTCCACTGTCGGAAAAGATCTACACCTGGTGGAGCTACCGCGCCGCCGACTGGGCTGCGTCCAATCGCGGCCGCCGCCTCGATCATATCTGGGTGTCGTCCGCACTGAAGGATTCGATCCGTGATTTCACTGTCACGTCAGATGCACGCGGCTGGGAGCGGCCATCGGACCACGTGCCGGTCACGACCGTTCTTGAGCTTTGATATCAGTTACTGGCTGAGCTTGGCGCCGATCAGCGTCACGTCACTGGCGAGCTGACTGACGCGGGTGGCCATGTCGTCCCGCAGACGGCGCGCGGCCGCGGGATCGCTGTCGAGCACGCGCTGAAACAGGCTGCGTGTGATGCGGATCGTGCTGGAATATTCCGTCGCAACCGCCGTCGAGGGTCGTTGCATCGCCACCAGCAGTGCAAGTTCACCTATCAATGTGCCGGGGCCCGCGATCACTTCATGATCGCTGCCGTCGTCGAGGCTGATGCGGAATGCGCCATTCTGGACGACATAGCCGCAATCGGCATCGTCGCCCTGCCGGAACAACACCGAGCCGCGCGAGAATTCCTGCTGCTCGGAGCCGATCGCGATCACACGCAAAGCGGCGATACCCAACAGGCGCAATGTCGGGACGCGCTCAAGCAGGGCTACATCATCATCGATCGACATGCAGAACCGTGTGATCGGGACGCGCGAAGGGGGCCACCGAACAGCTAATGGCGAATCGGCTCCCGAATCGTATCACGGCACCAACTTGTAGCCACCGGCTTCCGTCACCAGGATTTCAGGATTGGCGGCGTCCTTCTCGATCTTCTGGCGCAGCCGATAGATGTGCGTTTCCAGCGTGTGCGTGGTGACGCCGGAATTGTAGCCCCAGACTTCCTGAAGCAGCGTTTCGCGCGACACCGGCAACTGGCCGGCGCGATACAGGAAGCGCAGGATCGCGGTTTCCTTCTCGGTCAGGCGAACCTTCTTGGCATTGGCGCCGGTGAGCATCTTGGAGCCGGGGCGGAAGCTGTAGGGACCGACGGTGAAAACGGCGTCTTCGCTGGCTTCGTGTTGGCGGAGCTGGGCGCGAATACGCGCCAGCAGCACGGCGAAACGGAACGGCTTGGCGACGTAATCATTGGCGCCGGATTCAAGACCGAGAATGGTGTCGGAATCGGTGTCATGACCGGTCAGCATGATGATCGGTGCCTTGAAGCCCCCCTTGCGCAGGCTGCGCACGACTTCGCGACCGTCCGTATCGGGCAGGCCGACATCCATCAGCACCAGATCGGGGGAATTGGCCTTGGCGGCAGTGGCGCCCTTGGCACCGGTGTCGACGGCGGAGGCCTCGAACTCTTCATGCAGCGACAGCTGTTCGACCAGCGCCTCGCGCAAATCAGTGTCGTCGTCCACGATCAAGATCTTGCGGGCATTGGGCATTGCGACAATCCTTTGAACGGCTGCGGCGGAGCGGTGTTCGCCGCGCTGAAACAGTGGGCCAGAAATCGTGACAGGCTTCGCCGTTACCGCATATTCTAGCGCAAAATCAGCGACATTCCCGGCGAATGTACTGCTGCAGCGCGAAATAGAACATTTGCGGTAAATAGCAAGGCGGAGTTCGCGATCCGGATGGGAAGTCTCGTTATTTCAGATACTTATCGAACAAGCTTGCGTGATCGGCCGCTAACTATGATTCACATTCGTGCGTCAGCCGGAGACAGGCTCCGTGGATGGCTGACGACCGATCACGCAACTATACCCGTCGCGCTCGGCCGCGGCGGAATCAAGGCGAACAAACGCGAAGGCGATGGCGGAACGCCACGTGGGACATTTCACCCCATCCGGCTGTGGTGGCGCGCCGACCGCAATCCGCGGCCACGGACGCCCCTGCCGATCCGTTCCATCACGCCCATGGATGGCTGGTGCGAGGATCCATCCGATCGGCACTACAATCGACCGGTCCGGCTCGACCATGGCAATGACGGCGACCGACTGTCCCGCGAGGACCATCTCTACGATTTCATCATCGAGATCGACCAGAACACCAAGCCACGGATCGCCGGGCGGGGAAGCGCAGTATTCCTGCATCTGGCCCGCCCGAAATTCGCGCCGACCGCGGGCTGTGTGGCGATGACCAAGCCCGCCATGCTGCGGCTGCTAGCCCGGATCGGACCCAAGACGAAGATCGTCATCGGGTAAATCTGGCGCAGACCTAATCTTCAGATTTTTCAGACGAGGCATGAAGATCCGGCCGGAGATGAGAATGACCTGGCCAGACCGATCGGTTACTCCGGCCTCTTATACGTTGAACCGTATGCTGATGATTTGGGCCATGGCGACGACCGGCATGCTCAACATGGCCAGCACGGCCAGAAGCCAGGTAACGGAGCGAAAGCGTCGCATGCCTGTCCCTCTCGCCGACGGGCTCCCGCGTCCGGGCCCAGTCGAGACGGAATGGTGCGACATTGTGGCGCATCTTCAGGCGCCGATCCGGAGCTTTTCAGTTCAGCAGAGCGCCAACGGCCTTTTACCGGAAGCGGGAGAAGAACTACCGCTTCCCGAAAATCGCCGAGCCGACGCGGACATGAGTCGCCCCAAACTGAATGGCAATAGCGAAGTCAGCGCTCATTCCCATGGATAGTTGCGTGAGCCCGTTACGCGCAGCGATCTTCGCCGTCAGCGCAAAATGCGGCGCGGGCGCATCGTCAACCGGCGGAATGCACATCAGTCCGGAAATCGTCAGCCCATAGGTATCGCGACAGTGGGCCAGAAAATCATCGGCCTCGCCCGGTGCGATGCCGGCCTTTTGCGGCTCCTCACCAGTGTTGAGCTGTACAAACAGTTGCGGCGTCCGCTGCTGCGCCTTCATCTCCTTGCTTAACGCTTCGCAAATGCTCGGTCGATCGACCGAGTGAATCGCATCAAACAATGCAACCGCTTCCTTGGCCTTGTTGGACTGCAAAGGCCCGATCAGATGCAACGCAATCGCGGGTTGAGTGGCGATTAGCGCCGGCCATTTGGATTTTGCCTCTTGGACGCGATTTTCGCCGAATACGCGCTGACCGGACTGGATCACGGGGATAATTGCGTCAGCCTCGAAGGTCTTCGACACTGCGATCAATGTCACAGAACTGCGATCCCGCCGTGCTTCGTTACACGCGCGGAAGATATCGTACTCGACCGACGCAAGTCCGTCGGTTGGTAAAGAAGGCGTTACGCCTGTCGGCTCTTGCACGGATTTATTTTCAACCACGGCGCGAACTTTCTTGAGATCCATTGCAGTTTAACGAATCCGGGAAAGGCTTTTTGAAGGCTTTGCAGTACCTATCTCCGCGGGGCTTAGGGATCGAAGATGTCACGCATCGGTATTAACCGCAATAAAGCGAGGCTCAGGGGAGCTCTCGGTATACGCGCTCGACTGGTCTTGTTGGCCCTCATTCTGGTCGGGCCATTGATGGCGGAGCGTATCCGTTCGCTCGATGCGACGCGTACCCACCAGATCGCGATGGCCGCGCGTGATTTCGCCGGCATCGCCCAGCACAGCGCCGATGCGCAGCGCGAGGTCTTCGCCTCCATCGAGGCCGTACTGAAATCATCCGCCTATATCTATACGTCAGCCGCTCAGGTGAATCGCAGCTGCGCGATCATGCGGGCAAGCCTGCGTGGGGACATGCCGTGGCTGCGCAGCCTGACGGTGGCCGGTGCGGATGGCATCGCCAGGTGCTCGACCTGGCCGGAAGTCATCGAGCAGAGATTCGATTTCAGCGATCGTCCCTATTTCAAGAAGGCCATCGAGACCGGCGAATTCGTCGTCAGCGACTATCTCTTCAGTCGTCTCACGAATCAGCCGACTGTCATGGCTGCCTATCTCGCGCCCGGACTGACCAAGGACGACGATGCCGTGATTCTGGCAGCTGTGAATCTCGACTGGATGTCGAAGATCATCGGCAACCTCGGCGACCGCCCTGGCGTCAGTGCACTGCTGGTCGATCATGCCGGTACCGTGCTCGCAGCACCGCCCGCCGATGCCAGCGCCATCGGCCGGCCGATGGAAGACCTCGCGTTACTGCCCATGATCGAGGCGCATTTGCGCAATACGGACAAGCAGACCGGCTCGCTGTCATTCAGCGCCAGCGACGGTTCGCAGCGAGCCGTATCATTCGCGATGATCCCGGGCACTGGCGCACAACTGATCGTCAGCATCGACGAGGCCCGGGTCTCGGCAGTTGCCGATCATGAGATTCGCACCGCATATCTGCAGCTCGCTTTCGTCTGCCTGTTCGTTCTGCTAGGCGCACTTGTGGTTGCGGAGCGATTGATCATCAAGCCGATCCAGATGATGGAGACCATGGCGAAGCGCTTCGGTCGCGGCGACTGGTCGGCGCGGGTTGCACGTAACACGCTGCCGGCGGAATTCGTGCCGCTGGCGCGCGCGTTTTACGGCATGGCATCGCAGTTGCGCGGTCGGGAACGCGAATTGCGCGCCAGCAACGAGCAGCTCACGGTGCTTGCCTCCATCGACATGCTTTCCGGCCTGGCGAATCGGCGGGGCTTCCAGAGCCGTCTCGATTTCGAATGGCTGAAGGCCCAGCAGTCCGGCGACCATCTGACGCTGCTGATGATCGACGTCGATCACTTCAAACTTTTCAACGACACCTATGGCCACCCCGAAGGCGACGCCTGCCTGGCACGCGTCGGCGAAGCGCTCTCCAATCTGGCCGATCGCACCTCGGGCTTCGCCGGACGCTATGGCGGCGAGGAATTCTGCCTGCTGCTCCCGGGCACCGAGGTCGCCCGTGGCGTTCAGATCGGCGAAATGGTGCGTGCCGCAATCTGGAACCTGTCGGTCCCCCACGCCACCAGCACGCATCAGCGCGTCACGGTCAGCGTCGGCGTGGCCTCGGCGACGCCGGCTACGCTGGAGACGGCGAACGATTTGATCGAGGCAGCCGATGCCTCGCTCTACGCCGCCAAACGACGTGGCCGCAACACCGTGGTGGAGCACGGCTTCGTCCGGGCATATGGCACGGCTGTGTCGCTGGCGGGGTGAGACGACGGGGCCTACTGGCCCCGTTTCTTGTCTTAAACCATTGACCTAACGCGGCCTTTTATGGCCTAGTCGCCCGCCTCAAGCGCGAATTCAGCCCGAGCAAGCACCGGTTTGCGACCTCGTTCGCGTGTCCTTGATCTGAGAAGCGCTCGAACCGGCCGGCGGATTTCAAAAAGCACCATGAGCAACGAACGTTACAACGCCCGCGAGACCGAACCGCGCTGGCAGCGCGTCTGGGACGACAAGGCGATCTTCGCCACCAAGAACGACGATCCACGCGAGAAGTATTACGTGCTCGAGATGTTCCCGTATCCGTCGGGGCGCATCCATATGGGCCATGTCCGCAACTATACAATGGGCGACGTCGTTGCGCGCTTCCAGCGCGCGCAAGGCAAGAACGTGCTGCATCCGATGGGCTGGGATGCCTTCGGCCTGCCCGCCGAAAACGCCGCCATCGAGCGCAAGGTTGCCCCGAAAGCCTGGACCTATGAGAACATCGCATCGATGAAGAAGCAGCTGCAGACCATGGGTCTGTCGCTGGACTGGTCGCGCGAATTCGCAACTTGCGACCCCACCTACTACAAGCATCAGCAAAAGATGTTTCTCGATTTCATGCGGGCAGGTTTGGCCGAACGCAAGAAGTCCAAGGTGAATTGGGATCCGGTCGATCATACCGTGCTGGCCAACGAGCAGGTGATCGATGGTCGCGGTTGGCGCTCCGGCGCACTGGTGGAACAGCGCGAACTGACCCAGTGGTTCTTCAAGATCAGCAAATATTCCGACGAACTGCTGACTGCACTGGATACGCTGGATCGCTGGCCCGACAAGGTGCGCCTGATGCAGCGCAACTGGATCGGCAAGTCGGAAGGTCTGTACTTTGAATTCGGATTGATCGGCGCACCCGCCGGCTTCGACAAACTGCCGGTGTTCACGACACGACCGGACACCATGTATGGCCCGACTTTCGCTGCGGTCTCGCCGGATCATCCGCTGGCGAAAGCGCTGGCCGAGAAGGATCCGAAGGTCGCTGCCTTCATCGAGGAATGCCATCGCATGGGCACCTCGCAGGCCGAAATCGACACCGCCGAGAAGCTCGGCTTCGACACGGGCATCAAGGTCACGCATCCCGCCGACGCATCATGGACGCTTCCACTTTACATCGCGAACTTCGTGCTGATGGATTACGGCACGGGCGCCATCATTGGCTGCCCGGCGCATGACCAGCGCGATCTGGATTTTGCGCGCAAATACGATCTACCGGTGCTCGACGTGTTCGTGCCCGTCGGCAGCGACGAGCGCGTTGGTAACATCGCTTTCACACCGGCGAAAAATGAGACCGTGCAGTATGTCCGTTGGGTGGGTGAACCCGGCGTAATGACCTGCGAAGAAGCGATGAAGAGGTCGCTCGATATTTTCGAGAAGGACGGCTGGGGCAAGCGCGAGATCAATTTCCGCCTGCGCGACTGGGGTATCTCACGGCAGCGCTATTGGGGCTGCCCGATCCCGATCATCCACTGCCCGAGCTGCGATATCGTGCCGGTGCCAGACACGGATCTGCCCGTCGTGCTGCCGGAGGATGTTTCCTTCGACAAGCCGGGCAACGCGCTGGACCATCATCCGACCTGGAAACATGTGAAGTGCCCCAATTGCGGCGCGGATGCGCGGCGCGAAACCGATACGATGGACACGTTCGTGGACTCGTCCTGGTATTTCACGCGCTTCACCGATCCGTGGAACACCACGGCGCCGACGACCACCGCTGTCGCCAATCGCATGATGCCGGTCGATCAGTATATCGGCGGCGTCGAGCACGCGATCCTGCATCTGCTCTACAGTCGTTTCTTTACCCGCGCGATGAAGGCGACCGGCCACGTCAATTTCGACGAACCGTTTGCCGGCATGTTCACCCAGGGCATGGTCGTTCACGAGACCTACAAGAAGCAGGACGGCACCTTCGCCTCGCCCGCCGAAATCAACATCACCGGCGATGGGGACAGTCGTCGGGCGACCATGCTGGCCGACGGCTCGCCGGTGGAGATCGGCTCCATCGAGAAGATGTCGAAGTCGAAGCGCAACACGGTTGATCCCGACGACATCATGGGGACCTACGGCGCCGATACCGCCCGCTGGTTCATGCTGTCGGATTCGCCGCCGGACCGCGACGTGATCTGGAGCGAGGAAGGCGTCAAGGGCGCATCGCGCTTCGTGCAGCGCCTGTGGCGGCAGGTCAACGAGTCAGCCGCCCACGGCAAATCGGCGCCGACAGCCCGGCCGGCCGAATTCGGCCCCGATGCGCTGGCGATCCGCAAGGCCGCCCATGGCGCGCTCAGCAAGGTCTCGACCGAGATCGAAAAGCTGCATTTCAATGTCTGCCTCGCGCATATCCGCGAGTTTTCCAATGTGCTGGGTGAAGCCCTGGCACGGCCGGGAACCCCGGCCCCGGATGTCTGCTGGGCGCTCCACGAGGCCTCGGTCATTCTTGTTCAACTGTTTGCGCCGATGATGCCGCATCTGGCCGAGGAATGCTGGGGCGTACTCGGGCAGAAGGGCATGATTTCGGAAGCCCGTTGGCCGCAAATCGAGCCCAATCTGCTGGTTGAAGACACCATGACCCTGCCGGTGCAGGTCAATGGCAAGAAGCGCGGAGAAGTCACAGTGGCCCGGGAAGCGACGAACCCGGAAATTGAGGCTGCCGCTCTGGCGCTCGATGCTGTAAAACAGGCTCTCGACGGCAAGCCCGTCAAGAAGGTCATTGTCGTCGCCCAGAGGATCGTGAATGTTGTCGGCTAAATCCCGCATTGCCGCCCGGCTCATGGTCGTCGCCACCCTGGCGGCGCTGACGGCCGGCTGCTTCCAGCCGATGTATGCCGAGCGTAGCGATGGCAAACCCGGCCTGCGCGAGAAACTACAGGGCGTTGAAGTTCCGCCGCTGGAATATCCCAATGCATCGCCGCAGGCCCGCGTCGGCGTGGCGATCCGCAACGCGCTGATGTTCAAGATGTATGGCAGCGCCACCGGTCTGCCCCCGACCTATCAGCTGAAGATCCGCTTCAACCCGAGCCGGACCTCGCTGATTGTCGACCCGAATACTGCGCTGCCGACCAGCGAAAATTACGGCATCGACGCGACCTATGGTCTGATCGAGATTGCCACCGGTAAGCAGGTTTTGACCGGAAGCACCTTCTCCCGCGTTACCTATGACATCCCCGGCCAGATGCAGCGCTTCGCCCGGGCACGCGCCTATCGCGACGCCGAAGACCGCGCTGCGGGTGAGATCGCCGACAACATCAATACCCGTCTGGCGTCGTTCTTCTACGCCGGCACCTAAGTACGCCGCGTGGTTGCGCTTCGCGGAAAAGAAATCGACGCGTTTCTGGCCAGGCCCGACGCCAGCCGGCCGATTATCCTGCTCTACGGAGCTGACGCCGGACTCGTCCGCGAACGTGCCGACGCGCTGATGAAATCAGCCGTCGACGATCCCAACGATCCGTTTTCGCTGGTCCGCATGGACGGCGACGATCTTGCCGCCGAGCCGTCGCGCCTTGTTGAAGAGGCCATGACGGTGCCGCTGTTCGGTGGGCGACGGGCGATCCGCGTCCGCGCAGGCTCCAAGAATTTTTCGGCCGGCGTCGATACGCTCGCCGACACCGACATCAAGGATTGCCGCATCGTCATCGAGGCCGGCGAGCTCAGGCCGGAATCGCCTTTGCGGAAAGTCTGCGAGAAGGCCAAAACCGCGGTGGCCATCGCCTGTTATCCAGACACCGAGCGCGATCTTGCAAGGCTCATCGACGAAGAGCTGCGCATTTCGAATCTCCGCATGGCACCCGAGGCGCGCGCCACTCTCATGGCGCTGCTCGGCGGCGATCGCCAGGCTTCGCGTAACGAACTGCGCAAGCTGACGCTCTACGCCCATGGCACCGGCGAAGTCACACTCGACGATGTCATGGCTGTCGTCGCAGACGCGTCCGAATTGAAGATCGATCCGATCGTCGATGGCGCCTTTGCAGGAAATCCCGCAGCGGTGGAAGTCGAGTTCAACAAGGCGATGATCGCGGGCACCTATCCCGGCATGATCATGATGGCCGCGCAGCGCCAGGCCGCATTGCTGCACAAAGCCAGCCTGCTGGTCGAGGCCGGCAGTTCAGCGTCATCCGCCGTCGAGAGCGGGTTTCCGCGGCTGCATTTCTCGCGCAAGGGAACGGTCGAAGCAGCCTTGCGAAATTTCTCGGCGCAGCGGCTGGTGAACATCATCGACCAGCTCGCCGTCGCCGCCCTCGATGTCCGCAAGCAAAACGCCCTTGGCGCGGTGATCGCACAGAGGGCGTTGATGTCGATTGCCGTGAATGCAAGGCGGCGCGGTTAGCCTTCCGAATCCAGCCGCTTCAGAATCTCGTCGAGCTGATCGAGATCACGATACTTGATGATCACGGTGCCGCCGGGGTCGCGGTGATCTACAGCGACCTTCAGCCCGAGCACGTCGCTGACGCGCTTTTCCAGTGCGATCGTATCCGCATCCTTCGCTGCCTTGGGAGACGACGTGCGTGGCTTCTGCGGCGCACGCTCCGGAACACCCTCTTCATGCGCGAGTGCTTCGGTCTGACGAACGTTCAGTCCCTCGGCAATGATCCGCTTCGCGGCGCTCGATGCGTCTGGCAGATTGATCAGTGCGCGGGCGTGACCGTTGGACAACTGCCCCGATGCGATCAGGCCCTGCACGTCCTCAGGCAGCTTGGTTAGACGCATCATGTTGGCGACATGGCTGCGGCTCTTGCCCACGATTTTCGCGATGTCTTCCTGGCTGTGTTTGTAGGTCTCAGCAAGCGCGTGATAGCCCTGCGCCTCTTCCATCGCGTTGAGGTCTTCGCGCTGCACGTTCTCGATGATCGCGATTTCCATCGCGGCCGAATCCGTCACGTCAAGCGGTACGATCGGCACTTCGTGCAGACCGGCGATCTGCGACGCACGCCAGCGTCGCTCGCCGGCGATGATCTCGAAGCGATCATTGCTGCCCTTCACCGGGCGCACCACGATCGGCTGGATCACGCCATGCTGCTTGATCGAGGCCGCAAGTTCGCTGAGCTCCGCATCCGCAAAGGTGCGGCGCGGATTACGCGGGTTGGCCTTGAGAAATTCGATCGGCACCTTGCGCTGGTTGCGCGAAGGACGCTCGACATGCGCGGCCTCGCCGCCGACATCGCCGATCAGACTTGCAAGACCGCGGCCTAACCGCGAACGCGCTTCATCGGCCATCGCCAATCCCCTTGAACTCATCGCACCACTCCGCACTCAAACTTGAAATTCAGACCGCAGGAGCAATGGCGCAAAGTTCACCGCATCCTGAAAAATTATCGACGCAACGTCTCAGTGAGCGGTGCGCAGATCGCGCTCGCGCTGGATGACTTCGGTCGCGAGCCGCAGATAGGCTTCGGAGCCCGAGCATTTCAGATCATAGACCAGCACCGGCTTGCCATAGGACGGCGCTTCCGAGATGCGGACGTTGCGCGGGATCATGGTCTCGTAGACCTTGCTGCCCATGAATTCGCGCACGTCGGCGACGACCTGATTCGACAGGTTGTTGCGCGCGTCGAACATGGTCATCACGATGCCATGAATCGAAAGGTTCGGGTTCAGCGTCGAGCGCACCTGCTCCACCGTCTGCAGCAATTGCGACAGACCTTCGAGTGCGAAGAACTCACACTGCAGCGGAACGAGAATCGCATCCGACGCAGCCATCGCATTGACCGTCAGAAGATTGAGCGAAGGCGGGCAGTCGATCAGCACATAGGTATAGTCGGAGCCCGGCGAGACATTGTTGTTCAATTCGCCGATCGCATCGCGCAGCCGGAAGGCGCGGTCGCGGGCCGAACCGAGTTCGAGCTCGAGGCCCGAAAGATCCATGGTCGATGCCGCGATATGCAGACGCGGCACCGCGGTTACGACGACTGCATCGCGCAGCGGGGCTTCGCCGATCAGCACGTCATAGGTCGAGCAGTTGCGATTACGACGATCGATGCCGAGACCGGTGGACGCATTGCCCTGCGGATCGAGATCGACGATCAACACGCGCTCACCGATAGCGGCGAGTGCCGTACCGAGATTGATCGCGGTGGTGGTCTTGCCGACGCCGCCCTTCTGGTTCGCCAGCGCCAGGATGCGCGGATGTCCAGGCACCGTATTTGACGTATGCTCTTGATATTCCTGATCAATTACGGTCATTTGCGTGGCCATTTTGGTTTGCGGACGGGGGCAGTCGCTCGATCCGGTCGAGTTCGACGATCCAGCCTTGTCCACCGGTCAGGCTGGCATGCAGTCGCGGGCTTAGTTTCCAATATCTAGTAGCTTCGGTCAATTCCGATTCTACATCTTGACCCTTGAGGAATAAGGCCTTTGTGCCCGGCTTCATGAAGGGTTCGGCGAAACCGATGACGATATGTAACGAGGCAACCGCACGAGCGGTGATGCAATCGACATGCTCGGGAAATCTATCCACATTATCCCCGATGTCAGCGAGATGAACTGTACCCGGGGCTTGCGTCACACGTAGCGCTTCGCGCAGGAACGCCGCCTTCTTGGCGTTGCGCTCGACGAGATGAACATGTCCGCCGGCAACATCGCCCATCGCACAGGCCAGTACCACACCGGGAAAGCCGCCGCCGCTGCCGAAGTCCAGCCAAGTCGTTGCACCCGGCGCAAGATTCAGGAGCTGCAGCGAATCCGAGATATGACGCGTCCAGAGATTTGGAAGTGTAGCGGGCGAAATCAGATTGGTCTTGGCCTGCCATTGCAGCAGCAGATCGACATAGCGATCAAGCCTGCCTTCCGTTTCACGTGAAACAGGTGTCAGCCGCAGCGCCGCAGCCTTGTCGGCATCGAGCCGGGGTGCAGGAGCAGCTTGCTGGGATCGTTGAGCCATTGGATTGTCTGTCAGGGGATTGGGACCCATCCATACTCTGAGTCCATTTTTCCCGCTATCGATTTGCCCCGCCACAAAGACGAATCCGGACAAAAAGACCCGATGGCAGAGCGACCGACATATCAGGAGGCCCTGCGACGCGCCGATCTACTCGAGATTCTGGCGCCGTTCGACCCACATACTGTTGGCACTCTCCCTCTTGGAGTTGCTCGATCCGGCAGCGATACCGATATCGTCTGCTGCGCGGTCGATCGCTGTGGCATCGCGGCTTTGCTTTGGGAGCATTTCGGCGACGCCGATGGCTTCGCGATCTATCAATGGTCGGCCAAAGGCCGACCTCTCATCGCAAGATTCGAGGCCCACGGATGGCCATTCGAGATCTTTGGGAGCACTGATCCCGTCCATGAGCAGCCCGGTTGACAACACTTCGAGATTGAACGGCGGCTTCTGGATCTCGGTGGATCGGCCTTACGTTCTGCCATCCTCGCGCTTCGGGCCGCGGGTGCGAAGACAGAGCCAGCTTTCACGACCCTTCTGAATCTTCCTGGTGATCCCTATCGTGCAATGAGCGAGTTGTTCGGCTTGCCTGATGACGCATTGGCCGAATTGCTTACAAAGAGGGGCTTCAAAAGCGGACCGAAGATCATTGAGCTGCGGGATGATGAGAGCGAAGGAGGCGAAACACGATGAGTGATGGCGCGACACTGCAACGAATGGCCCTGGCCCTCGCTGGGGTCAGCGCTGCCCCACACTTTGACCGGACCGCTTTCAAGGTAAAGCGCATCTTCGTGACGCTCGCTGCCGATGGTCTGACGGCAAACTTCCGGTTCTCCCCGGATGAACAAGCGCTCAAATGCACTGTCCTGCCCGAGGCATTTTCACCCCTCCCCAATGCCTGGGGTCAGCAGGGCTGGACTCTCGGAGTGCTTTCGAAGCTCCGTGAGGATGATCTGGCAAATGCACTTGAGGTGGCATGGCGCCACGCGCAGGTAGTGTCTCGGAAGAAAGCAGCTCGGAAATGATCCTGACGATCTGTTTCACGCGAAACAGATTAAGCGACACCAGCGGTCGGCTTCTTCCGCGCTTCGCGGCGCAGATAGGCCGCAAGAATTCCCAGCGCGGCGGGAGTCATGCCGTCAAGACGTCCCGCCTGCCCCACAGTGTGTGGAAGCGCCGCTTTCAGCTTCGCCCGGGCCTCGTTGGACAGGCCGGGGACCGCATCATAGTCGATATCGACCAGTGCGAGACTCTCATCCCGCCGGAAAGCCTCAACATCGGTTGTCTGCCGCTTCAGATAGACATCATATTTGGCATCGATCTCGATATGAGTCCCGATCGCTGGGTCAATGGCCGATAATTCCGGCCAGATCCGGGTCACGCTCGCCCATCCGGTCTCCGGATAGGACAGGAGATCGAAAGCGGAGCGGCGTTGGCCGTCGTGATTGAGCGCAAAACCATGCTTCGCCGCCCCGTTCGGGGTAATCGAAAGCGCCTGGGTGAGCGCCTTGCCAGCTGCAAGAGCTTCCATCTTGGCGCGATGCCGGACGGCACGAACACTGCCGATACAACCCAGGGCGATACCCTTGTCGGTCAGGCGCTGGTCAGCGTTGTCGGCACGTAGTGTGAGGCGATATTCGGCCCGCGAGGTGAACATCCGATAGGGTTCGGAGATCCCCCGGGTGACCAGATCGTCGATCATTACGCCGAGATAGCCGTCAGCACGGTCGAATACGACCGGCGCGGCGCCACTCGCCGCGAGCGCCGCATTCAGACCCGCGACGAGACCCTGGGCGGCGGCTTCTTCGTAGCCGGTTGTGCCATTGATCTGGCCGGCCAGAAACAGGCCCGGCACGCGCTTGGTCTGCAGGGTCGGATCAAGTTCGCGCGGATCGACATGGTCATATTCGATCGCATAGCCCGGACGCGCCATACGGACCCGCTCCAGACCGGGGATCGAAGCCAAGATCGCAGCCTGAACCTCCTCGGGCAGCGAGGTCGAGATGCCGTTCGGATAGACTGTAGAGTCATCGAGGCCTTCCGGCTCCAGGAAGATCTGATGGCCGTCGCGATCGCCAAAGCGGACGATCTTGTCCTCGATGGACGGGCAATAGCGCGGCCCCGAGCTCTTGATCTGACCGGAATACATCGGCGAGCGATGGACATTGGCCCGGATCACCTCATGGGTCGCCGGTGTGGTGCGTGTGATGCCACACTGGATCTGCGGATTGGTGATCCGCTCGGTCATAACCGAAAACGGCTCTGGCGGATCGTCGGCAGACTGCATCTCGACCCCGGCCCAGTCGATGGTGGTCCCATCGAGCCTTGGTGGCGTGCCGGTCTTCAGACGTCCGAGTGTAAAGCCGACACGCTCGAACGCCCTGGATAGGCCGAGCGCCGGGGCTTCATCGATCCTGCCGGCGGGCCAATTCTTCTCGCCGAGATGGATCAAGCCGCGCAGGAAGGTGCCGGTGGTGATGACCACCGAGCCGGCAGCGACTTCGCGGCCATCGGCCAGGCGGATGCCAGCGACTCGGCCATTGACCATGAGCAGATCGTCGGCCTCGCCTTCGATCACGCTCAGATTTTCGGTGACGACGATCGCCGCCTGCATGGCTGCGGCATAAAGCTTGCGGTCGGCCTGGGTCCGCGGGCCGCGCACGGCCGGGCCCTTCTTGCGGTTGAGCATGCGGAACTGAATGCCGCCGGCATCGGCGACGCGCCCCATCAAACCGTCCAGCGCATCGACCTCGCGGACCAAATGACCTTTGCCGAGACCGCCGATGGCCGGGTTGCAGGACATCGCGCCAATGGTCGCAAACTGGTGTGTAACCAGAGCCGTGCGCGCGCCCAGCCGGGCAGCGGCAGCCGCGGCTTCGCAGCCGGCATGGCCTCCCCCGATCACGATGACGTCGAATTTGTCCTGCATGGCCGCAGCTTCTAGCGCGGGCGCGGTCAGGATTGAAGAGAAATCCACAGGCGATGTTTCACGTGAAACAAGGTTCCGGCGGACGCCTCAAAACAGCTCAGGGTGTTTCACGTGAAACACCCTCACCCCTCGTCATAGCGGGGATCCTTCCGACGAAGCAATCCAGCCTTCATTTTTGTACTGGGAACTCTCGCCCGTGGGTTGCTTCGCTCCATGCGCATGAGTGGCTGAAGGGGAGACGATTTATCATGAATATTAATTCATAACTTTAATAAATGAACTAATAAATATTACTTACCTATACAAAAGTCCCGAAAGATACTGTCCAGAACATCCTCGACGTCCACCCGCCCCAGCAAGCGCCCTAATTGCTGCGACGCAGCACGTAAATCCTCGGCAATGAATTCTTCACCCCGACCCGACGACCCCGCAGCATGCCGCAGCAAATCCGCCGTGCTGCGCAACAAACTCCGCTGGCGATCACGGGTGATCCATCCGGATTCACCGGAGCCGAAATATTGCGCGGCGAAATCCACCAGCAATCCCATGAGCTGAGGCAGCCCGTCGCCCCTTTCGGCCGAAATGGAAATCAACAGATCCGGACCTGCGGCTCCTGCCAGATCCATCTTGTTGCGTACGACCCAGACCGGCACGTCGGAACCTGACAGCCATTGATCGGGGTCAGACCCAGACGCCGCCGCGTCAACGAGCCAGAGCACGAGATCGGCCTCGGCCGCACGCCTCCGCGCCCGGCGTACGCCCTCCTCCTCCACCGGGTCAGCCGTCTCGCGAATGCCGGCCGTGTCGATGATGGTCACCGGATAGCCGTCCAGATCGAGCTGCACCTCGATGATGTCCCGGGTAGTCCCGGCATGCGGGGACACGATCGCCACATCGCGCCGGGCGAGCTGGTTCATCAATGTGGACTTGCCGACATTCGGCTGTCCCGCGATGGCCACAACCAGGCCATCCCGTAGGCGTTCACTACGCCCCTGAGCGGACAGCACGTCTTCGATTTCTCGATGAAGCGCCGACGCCTTCGCCAAAGCCGGCGCCAGCAGTTCTGCTGACACGTCACCCTCATCAGAAAAATCGATACCGACTTCCACCAGGGCCAGCGCCTCGATGATCTGCTGCCGCCAGTTACGCGCCTTGTCGCCGAGCAGTCCCTTCAGTTGCCGCAGCGCCTGACGCCGCTGTCGATCGGTGTCCGCGTGAATCAGATCGTCGAGGCCTTCCGCCTCGGTCAGGTCCAGCTTGCCGTTCTCGAAAGCGCGGCGGGTGAATTCGCCAGGTTCCGCCGGCCGCAAGCCATCGATGGCCGCCAGTGCTTCAAACAAGGAAGCCAGCACCGCGCGTCCGCCGTGGATATGAAATTCGGCGACGTCTTCCCCGGTCGCACTGGCCGGTCCCGGAAACCACAGCACCACCGCGTCGTCGATCGGGCCGAGCTTCTCGTCTGACAGCAGAACATGAGTCGCCAGTCGTGACGCTGGCAGGTTCTTCGCCAGACGCCCCAGGGCCTGCCCCGCCAGTGGACCCGACACGCGCACGATGGCGATCGCCGTCGGCGGTCGGCCGGAAGACAATGCGTAGATGGTCTGGTCGCGTGGGTGCATCGCCTATTTGACGATGCGGGTTACATGACGCAACGGGATTCTTGTGGGGAATTGCGAACCTTAGCCAAACATACACGGACCTCATCCTGAGGAGCGGTCGTCTTCGACCGCGTCTCGAAGGATGGCGACAAGCGAACGCATGGTTCGAGACGGCGCCGAAGTGCCGCCTCCTCACCATAAGGGCCGGTGTCTACTGGATCACCGGCTTTCGCGGATGATGACAATCGAGAGTGGGGCAACAAAAAAGCGCCGCTGCTCTCGCAACGGCGCCTTTGATAGCTTCGACCTGCTTCGAAATCAGGTGTTCATGGAATCGAAGAATTCCGAGTTGTTCTTCGTGTTGCGGAGCTTGTCCAGCAGGAAGTCGATGGCATCCATCGTGCCCATCGGATTGAGAATCCGGCGCAGCACATACATCTTCTTGAGCAGCTGCGGATCGGTAATGAGTTCTTCCTTGCGGGTGCCCGAGCGCGAGATATCGATCGCCGGGAAGGTCCGCTTGTCCGAAACCTTGCGGTCCAGGATGAGTTCCGAGTTACCGGTGCCCTTGAATTCTTCGAAGATGACTTCGTCCATACGGCTGCCGGTATCGACCAGCGCGGTGGCGATGATGGTCAGCGAACCACCTTCTTCCACGTTACGGGCGGCACCGAAGAAGCGCTTCGGACGCTGCAGCGCGTTGGCGTCGACACCACCGGTCAGCACCTTGCCGGACGACGGCACCACGGTGTTGTAGGCGCGGCCAAGACGGGTAATCGAATCCAGCAGGATGACGACGTCGCGGCCATGCTCGACCAGGCGCTTGGCCTTCTCGATCACCATTTCGGCGACCTGGACGTGACGTACCGCGGGCTCGTCGAAGGTCGAGGAAACGACTTCGCCCTTCACCGAACGCTGCATGTCGGTGACTTCTTCCGGACGTTCGTCGATCAGAAGAACGATCAGATAGCATTCCGGATGGTTGGCCGTGATCGAATGCGCGATGTTCTGCATCAGCACGGTCTTACCCGTACGCGGCGGCGCGACGATCAGTGCGCGCTGGCCCTTGCCGATCGGCGCGACGATATCGATGACACGCGCCGAGAGATCGCGGCGGGTCGAATCCTCCAGCTCGAGGCGGAAGCGCTGATCCGGGAAGAGCGGGGTGAGGTTGTCGAAATTGACCTTGTGCTTCGACTTCTCGGGATCTTCGAAATTGAGCGTATTGACCTTGAGCAAAGCGAAATAGCGCTCGCCTTCCTTCGGGCTGCGGATATGGCCTTCCACAGTATCGCCGGTACGCAGGCCAAAGCGGCGGATCTGCGAAGGCGAGACGTAGATGTCATCCGGGCCCGGCAGGTAATTCGCATCGGGCGACCGCAAGAAGCCGAAGCCGTCGGAGAGGACTTCTACCACGCCCTCGCCGATGATGTCGGTTTCCTTGATCGCGAGCTGCTTCAAGCTGGCGAACATCAGCTCCTGCTTGCGCATGGTGCTGGCATTTTCGACCCCGAGCTCTTCCGCAAACGAGACAAGCTCGGCTGGCGTCTTGGCCTTGAGGTCCTGGAGTTTCATTTCCCGCATTGGGAGGGGTCCTGTGGAAAGTCGGGGAGGGAGCGCAAGATAGCGGAGACGGATGCGGACGCTGGAAAAGATCAGGAAAGTCCGCAGGTCTCTGGCAAGGAAGTCTTGAGCGAGGAAGGTGCTGAAGAAACTTCAAACCTGATGCGGTGGCCGGTTCAAAAAAAAAACCGGTGCAAACCACATCCGCCTGCGTGGGGTGGGATGACGCGAATATAGAAAATCACAGGGTGTCGCGCAAGGAGCCGAAACGGCCGTTGTGATGAGAAATTTCGCCTAGAACGGCTTCACGATCACCAAAATCACGATCAGGATCATCAAAACTGTCGGTATCTCATTGAGAAAACGATAGAATTTAGAAGACCGCTTATTTTTATCCTGAGCAAAATCACGCACCCGGGCGCTCAGGAAGCCATGAACCCCGGACATCAGCAGCACCAGCGTCAGTTTGGCGTGAAACCAGCCCGCACTGAACCAGTGACCCGCCCAGGCGAGATACAGGCCGAGGATCCAGGTTGCGATCATCGCTGGGTTGATGATCGCCCTGAGCAGACGACGCTCCATCACCTTGAAGGTTTCGGATTGCTTCGAGCCGATCTCCGCATCGCAATGATAAACGAACAGTCGCGGCAGATAGAGCATGCCTGCCATCCACGAGATGACGGCGATCACATGCAGCGCCTTGGCCCATTCATACATTCGAAAGTTCTTTCCAGCATCACTGCGTCACATCGCACGTGCTGATACCGGAACATTTCACCGGAAAGCCGCGTTGCAGGACACGCCGATACAGAGCGGATCATCGCACTATCCGCAAGCCATCCTTCTCTTAAATAATATTTATAGAATCTTAGGTTTGAGTCTAAGTGACAGTGGATTTCAGCCGCCCAAAACAATCCCAGAACTGTCCCACGCTTATTCACATCGACGCGTGATTTTCCGTCAGCCGCTTGCATGCAATATCCATATGCAGCGCAAGGGCTTACCGTCGTCATGCACTGGATTATCCCAAGACAAACCCGGATAACCCCATTATCATTTCAGGCAGCCTCAGAGCTTTTCCTTTTCATGAGCCCTGTGAAGAAAAAACCGAGTTATCCCGGGCCTGCAGCGGCGGTGGTCGATATCCCGGAAAAGCTCCACAGAGATTCACAGGACATACACGATCATGGTGCCCACCACCGGCAGCTATTTTCATCTTCATCTGGTCTCCGATTCGACCGGTGAGACGCTGATCACGGTGGCCCGCGCCGTCGCGGCGCAATACGCCAATGTCACGCCCGTCGAACATGTCTACCCGCTGGTCCGCAGCCAGAAGCAACTCGATCGCGTGCTTTCCGAAATCGAGGAAGCGCCGGGCATCGTTCTCTTTACGCTGCTGGAAAAAGATCTCGTCGGCCGGCTAGAAGCCAAGTGCCAGGAAATCAACAGCCCGAGCCTGTCGATTATCGGGCCCGTGATGCAGCTTTTTCAGGCCTATCTCGGTGCGTCGACCACCGGCCGCGTCGGTGCGCAGCACACGCTCAATGCCGAATATTTCAAGCGTATTGACGCGCTGAATTATTCCATGATGCATGACGACGGCCAGCATGTTGAAGGCCTCGAAGAAGCCGACGTGGTTCTCGTTGGCGTATCGCGCACGTCGAAGACGCCAACATCGATCTATCTTGCCAATCGTGGTGTGCGCACGGCCAACGTGCCGCTCGTCCCCGGCATCCCCATTCCCCATCAGCTTGAGACGTTGAAAAACCCGCTGGTGGTCAGCCTGCACGCGACGCCGGAGCGGTTGATTCAGATTCGCCAGAATCGGCTTCTCAGCATTGGCAGCGACACAACCAATGACGACTATATCGATCGCCAGTCGGTCACCGACGAAGTGACCTATGCGCGCAAGCTCAGCGCCAAATATGGCTGGGCTTTATTGGAAGTGACACGTCGCTCGATCGAGGAAACCGCGGCGGCCATCATGAAACTGTTGGCCGATCGCCAGCGTCAGAGGATGTCCGAATGACCATTTGGTGCGGCGTGCAGCCGCTGATTCTGGCGTCGCAGAGTTTGGCCCGTCGTGAGTTGCTGGCCAATGCTGGTATTACGTTTGATGCGATGCCCGCGGATATAGACGAGCGCGACATTCAGCAGAAATCCGGATTGACGGCACCGGGCGAGATCGCAGCCTTGCTCGCCGAGCGGAAGGCCGCTTTCATCTCGCTGCGCCATCCCGGTCGCTATGTTCTTGGCGCCGACCAGACCCTGGCGCTGGGTGACAGGATGTTCAGCAAACCTGCAGGCCGCGAACAGGCTGCGGAACAACTCGCCGCACTTGCTGGCCGGACTCACGAATTGCATTCAGCACTCGCTGTCGTTTGCGATGGTGCGACGTTGTTCTCCAATGTCTCCGTGGCGCATATGACCATGCGCAAGCTGGATGATACCGCAATCAATGCCTATCTGGATGCCGCGGGCGACAGGGTGACGACGAGTGTCGGCGCCTATCAGCTTGAAGGGCTGGGTGTGCATCTGTTCGAGTTGATCGAAGGCGATCACTTTACAATTCTCGGTCTGCCACTACTGCCGCTGCTGAGTTTCCTGCGCGGCGAAGAGATGATCGCGATCTGATTTTAATGAGGGCTTGATGCGCGTATTGGGGCTGACGGGTTCGATCGGGATGGGCAAATCCACCACGGCGAAGTTGTTCATGGAAGCCGGGGTGCCAGTCTATGATGCCGATGCTACCGTGCACATGATCTATGAGGGTGAGGCTGCACCGCTGATTGAAGCGGCGTTTCCCGGAACCACCGTGAACGGCAAGGTCGATCGCACCAAGCTCTCGCCGCTGGTGGTGCACGATGCTGCCGCCATGAAGAAGCTGGAGCAGATCGTGCATCCCCTGCTCGGCGCCTATCACAGGAAGTTCCTGGACGATGCGGAAAAATCAGGCGCGCCGGTGGCGGTGGTCGATGTGCCCCTGCTCTATGAGACCGGTGGCGAAAAACGCGTCGATGCCGTGGTCGTGGTGTCGACCAATCCCGAGCAACAGCGTGAACGCATTCTCGCGCGCGAGGGTATGACAGCTGAGAAGCTTGATGCCATCCTGGCGCGTCAGCTGCCTGACGCCGAAAAGCGCAAGCGCGCCGACTTCGTGGTGGATACGTCGAACGGATTGGACCCTGTACGGGAGCAGATCCGTGAAATTCTCGCCGAGGCTGTTAAGATGCCACGCAGAAGACCCTGATTCCTGGGCCCTGATTGCCCCCTGATTCGACAACCGGCTTATTTCGATGCGCGAAATCGTCATGGATACCGAAACCACCGGTCTGGATCCCCTCCGGGGCGATCGACTGGTGGAAATCGGTTGCCTCGAAATCTTCAACCGGATGCCGACCGGCCAGACCTTCCATGTTTACATCAATCCCGAACGCGACATGCCGCAGGAAGCATTCAACGTGCACGGGCTGTCGGCCGAGTTCCTGTCGACCAAGCCGCTGTTTCACGAGGTGGTTGACGACTTCATGGCCTTCATCGGCGATTCGCCGCTGGTGATTCATAATGGCATGTTCGACCTCGGCTTCATCAATGCCGAACTCGATCGCATCAAGCGCCCGCCGGTGCCACGTGATCGTCTCGTCGATACGCTGCTGCTGGCGCGCCGCAAGCATCCTGGTGTGTCGAACAAGCTCGACGATCTCTGCGCCCGCTATGCGATCGACAATTCCCGCCGCACCAAGCACGGCGCACTGCTCGACTCCGAATTGCTGGCGGAGGTCTATATCGACCTGATCGGCGCCCGGCAGTCGCAACTGATTCTGGCGGACGAAGCACCTGCGCAGCCAACCGGCAGCATCAACGACGCTCCACGCCGCCAGCGCGAGGTTGCGCTCGCGCCGCGCGTGACCGAAGCGGATCGCATCGAACACCGCGCCTTTGTCGCGACCATGGGCGACAAGGCTATCTGGAATGAATTTCTGGGACCGGCGTCATAAAACGAAAATGGCCGGGACAAGCCCGGCCATGACGTAAACTGGTTGGCAAAAATCGCCGAACTTAGTTCGACTTGCCAGCCTCGGCCTGCCCCTGGCGTTCCATGTTCTGGCGATACAGACCGACGAAATCCACGGGATCGAGCATCAGCGGTGGGAAGCCGCCATCGCGCACCGCGGTGGCGATGATCTCACGGGCGAAGGGGAACAGCAGGCGCGGGCATTCGATCATGATCAGCGGGTGCAGGTTTTCCTGCGGCACGTTGACGATGCGGAACACACCGGCATAGGCCAGTTCGAACGAGAACAGCACCGAGCCGGCGTTCTCTGCCTTGCCCTCGACCGACAGCGTCACTTCATATTCGCTATCGGAGAGATTGTTGGCGCCGACATTGATCTGGATATTGATGTTCGGCTGCTGGGCCTGCGGCGCCAGCGAGGCCGGGGCGTTCGGATTCTCGAAGGAGAGATCCTTGGTGTACTGCGCCAGCACATTGAGCTGGGGGGGGGACTGCTCCGGAGGGGTACCGTTGCCGTTTGCCATCGAAAGTTCTCCTGAAGCGCTGTCGGGCGGGTGGAACCGGTTCGTCGCGGACCTCCGCGCGAACGGTCGAATGAGGTGATCGCGGCGAGTGGCTATCATAGGCCTGCGGCACTCCACAAGGATGCCGCGCCACAACCTGGACGCTAGAAAATCGCTGGTTTGACCCGTCACTTGGGCATGCAGGCGCAAAACCGGTCATATTCGTCCCGAATTCGCGTTAAATGACTGAAAGTGCGGGTTTTCTCGCCCGATCCGATTTCCTCCGCCGGACAAACGCGCTAGAATTTATCGAACCGGTTGTGGTCGAGGCTGCCGGCGCGAAGGCCGCTTTGCCGCAGCTCGACACGATGGCGCGCCATTGGCTGGGCTTAGTTTCATGTCTACATGGAGCAGGTCCGCCCATGATGCGATCTCCCGACCTTGGGGAAGCCGATTTCAGGACTGCGATGGGCGGCATAGTCTTCCGCCGGGCATGCCCGGCACCGATCAGAAAGCAATAAGACGTGGACATTTACACCATCATCTTCCTGGCACTGGCGGTCTTCATTTTCATCCGCCTGCGCAATGTGCTCGGACAGCGCACCGGCGAGGAGCGTCCGCCCTTCGACCGTGCTGCGCGTGATGTTCTGCCGCCCGAAGGCAATGTCGTGCCGATGCCGGGCGGTCCCATCGATCAGGCTGCGCCGGCACCAGCCGCCGACGTCTCTCCCGCCGAGCGCTGGAAGGGCATCACCGAACCGGGCACACCGCTTGCCGCGGGTCTCGATGCCATTGTGGAACAGGATTCGTCGTTCGATCCCCGCCATTTCCTTACTGGCGCCAAGGGCGCCTATGAAATGATCGTGCTGGCCTTTGCCAATGGCGATCGCCGCTCGCTGAAGGACTTGTTGTCGTCGGAAGTGTTCGACAGCTTCGATGCCGTCATCAAGGACCGCGAGAAGAACGAGCAGAAGACCGAGACCCGTTTCGTGTCGATCGACAAGGCCGAACTGGTTGGCGCCGAAGTGCGCGATCGCGCGGCGCAGCTCACCGTGCGTTTCGTGTCGCAGATGATCTCCGTGACCCGCGACAAGACTGGTGCCGTGGTCGACGGCAATGCCGATAAGGTCAGCGACATTACCGACGTCTGGACATTTGCCCGCGACATCACTTCGCGCGATCCGAACTGGAAGCTGGTTGGCACCGGCAGCGTGCAGTAACGCTGCCAGGCTCGGCCGGCTTGCCGCGCTGTGCGTGATTGCTGCTGCGTTGGTCCCCGCCTCGGCAGACGCACGGGCTCGGCGTCAAGCCAAGCACGCCAAACATGATCCTGCACAATTCGTGTATGTCCCGCGGCACAATCCTCCGCGGGAATGGCCGTTCGAATTCACCGGCAGCCAGTATGAGCCCGTTGCCTGGGCCGATATCGCTGGCTGGCGTGACGACGATCACCTCCTCGCCTTCCAGGCGTTTCGCACCAGCTGCAAGCCGATCGTTGCTCAACGCAATCCGCCAACGGATTCGAAGGCGCTCGGCACGACGCTCCGCGATCCCTGCCGTACTGCCAGGAGCAGCGATATTTCCGACAGTGCCAAGGCCCGCGCCTTCTTCGAAGACCATTTCCTGCCGCTGCGAATCTCGCGTCTCGGCGAGCCCGAGGGTTTTGTCACCGGCTATTACGAGCCGGTCATCGACGGTTCACGCACAAAGACAGACGTCTACACCGTGCCGGTCTATCGCCGCCCTTCAAACCTGTTCGTGCGCGGCTATAGCCAGTCATCCGCCAGCATGCCGAATGGCGGCGATGTGTTTCGCAAGATCGGTCGCCGCAAGCTCGTGCCCTATTACGATCGCGGTGAGATCGAGGATGGCGCGATTGCGGGGCGCGGACTCGAAATCGTCTGGCTGAAGAGTCAGACCGATCTGCTGTTCACCCAGATCCAGGGCTCGGCACGCGTGCGCCTCGAAGACGGCGGCATGGTGCGGATCAATTACGATGCGCATAATGGCTATCGCTACACGCCGGTCGGCCGCGTGCTGATCGATCGTGGCATCATTCCGCGCGAACAGATGTCGATGCAGCGCATCCGTCAATACATGGAAGAAAATCCGGATGCTGCGAGTGAACTGCGCCGGCAAAATCGGTCCTATGTGTTCTTCCGCGAGGTGCAGCTCTCCGACAAGGACGAAGCCGTCGGCGCCCAAGGCGTGCCGCTGACGCCGGGCCGATCTATCGCCGTCGACAAGTCGCTGCATGTCTATGGCACGCCGTTTTTCATCGAAGGCGATCTGCCGGTGAATTCGGAGACGGCAAAGACGCCGTTCCGTCGCCTCATGGTGGCGCAGGATACGGGCTCAGCCATCATCGGCCCGGCTCGCGCCGATCTGTATTTCGGCGCCGGTGCCGAGGCGGGCCGTGTCGCCGGCCGCATGCGCCATCCCGCGCGTTTTGTGATGCTAGTACCGAAGAGTCTCGATCCCTCTGCGCGCGGCCATCACATGCCGCTGCCCGATGCGCGCCCTTCGGCGGTCATTGCAAAGCTGTTTCCGCAGACGGAGCCTAAACCCGTCGAAGCGCCAAAGTCCGAGATCACGACGGTCGACAATAAAGCTGCCGCCAAGTCGAATGCGACTGCAACGGCCAAGCCTGACACATCATCATCCGCAGCCAAAGCTCCTGCACCGGGCGTCACCAGCGCACCGCCTCTGCCCGCTGCTAAACCAGTTGCGGCTGGAGCCGCGGTGGTCCCGATGGCGGCAACGCCTGCTCCAGCCGCAGTGCCATTGCCCGAAGCACGCCCGCAGGCGGCGCCTCAGGAGACCCGCCAGGCTGCGGCCGGGGCGAAACCCCAAGTGAAGTCTGAAGTGAAATCCGACGTGCAGCCGGAGATGAGGCCCGAAGCAAAAACCAGGCGCGCCAAACCGAAGCGCCGTGTGTATCGTCGTGCGCCACAGCAGCCGCAGTCCCTGTTCCGTTTCCCCTGGCAATGAAGCGTTCACGCCCGCCGCAACTCATTGATCCCGTAGTGTCGCGCCGTCGTCGCGCGCTGAGCGAGGAAGAGCGTGAGCTTTGGGAACTGGTTGCCAAGCAGGTCAAGCCGCTGCGCAAGAAGCGTGTGGTCAAGCCTGAGCCAGTGGAAGACGCGCCCGTACCTGTGAAAGTAGCGGCGCCCAAGAGGACTGCTTCAGCGCCGCCAATAGCCGTCAAACCCGCAAAGCCGCCACCGCCGCCTGTGCCACCATTGGCGCCGCTTGGCCGCCGCGAACGTTCGCAATTGTCGCGCGGCCGCAAGGAGATCGATGCGCGGATTGACCTGCACGGCATGACGCAGACGCGCGCGCATCACGCGCTGTCCGCATTCCTGCATCGGGCAAGTCACGAAGGTCTCACCTTCGTTCTGGTCATCACCGGCAAGGGCCGCACGGTAGGTCCTGAAGCCGAACGGGGCATCCTGCGCCGTCAGGTGCCGCTCTGGCTGGGATTGCCGGAATTCCGGTCGCTGGTGGTGGGATTCGAGGAAGCGCATACCGGGCACGGCGGTGCGGGCGCGCTGTATGTGCGGATCAGGCGGACAAGGTAGCCACAAGCTTGTCATTCGGGGATGCCCGCAAGGCGGCGGAGCCGACTGAAGTGCAGACCCGGAATCTCGCAGCGATTGGGGCCGCGCGAGGTTCGAGGTTCGCGCAAGGGCACGCCCTCAGCCACTCCAATCGGAGTGGCGGGGGACGACGAGATTGGCGAACTACAAAATAAACCGGCTCAAATCCGAATTTTTCGCCAGATCCCCCACATGCTTCTGCACATAGGCTGCATCGACCCGGATGGTCTCGCCGTTGCGATCCGGCGCCGCGAAGGAAATCTCGTCGAGCACGCGCTCCATCACCGTCTGCAAGCGTCGTGCGCCGATATTCTCGACGGTTGAATTCACCGCAACAGCAACATCGGCCAGCGCATCGATGGCATCATCCGCAAACTCAAGCGTCACGCCTTCGGTCTGCAGCAGCGCGACGTATTGCTTGATCAGTGACGCTTCCGGCTCGGTAAGAATGCGGCGCATGTCATCGCGGGTCAGCGGGTTGAGCTCGACGCGGATCGGCAGGCGGCCCTGCAGTTCCGGCAGCAGGTCTGACGGCTTGGCGATATGGAACGCGCCGGAGGCGATGAACAGGATGTGGTCGGTCTTCACCGCGCCGTGCTTGGTGGAGACCGTGGTGCCCTCGATCAGCGGCAGCAGGTCGCGCTGCACGCCTTCGCGCGAAACTTCGCCACCGCTGCGGCCATCGCGCACGCAGATCTTGTCGATTTCATCAAGGAACACGATTCCGTTGTTCTCGACTACGTTGATGGCCTCCTGCACCAGTGCGTCGCTGTCGAGCAGCTTGTCGGCCTCCTCATTCACCAGCGGCTCATGCGCATCTTCGACACGGAGGCGGCGCGTCTTGGTGCCCTTGCCCATCTTGCCGAAGATATCGCCGATCGAGATCGCGCCCATCTGCGCGCCGGGCATGCCCGGGATTTCGAACATCGAGGGGCCGCCGGAGGACTGCACCTCGATCTCGATTTCCTTGTCGTTGAGCTCGCCGGCGCGAAGCTTCTTGCGAAACGATTCTTTCGTGGCCGCGCTCGCGGTGGCGCCCACCAGTGCATCGACCACGCGATCTTCTGCCGCGAGTTGCGCGCGGGCCTGGACGTCCTTGCGCTTGCGCTCGCGGGTCAGCGAGATCGCGACCTCGACGAGATCCCGGATGATCTGCTCGACGTCGCGGCCGACATAGCCGACCTCGGTGAATTTGGTGGCCTCAACCTTGATGAACGGTGCGCCAGCGAGCTTCGCCAGCCGGCGTGCGATCTCGGTCTTGCCGACGCCGGTGGGACCGATCATCAATATGTTCTTCGGCAGCACTTCTTCGCGGAGCGATCCGGTCAGTTGCAGGCGCCGCCAGCGATTGCGCAGCGCGATTGACACGGCGCGCTTGGCGTCGTGCTGGCCGACGATGAACCGGTCAAGTTCGCTAACGATTTCGCGGGGAGAAAAGTCGCTCATGTTACTCTACGTAGGTTGAGAAGGGCGTTGGGACAAGCGGATCAAATGATGGGTGGTCCGGCCTGCCAGGTTCGGATCGCTTCGAATGGATGAATCAGCATGATCACGTTCAAAGTGAGATTGTCGCGAATGTGCAGGCCGACCAGAATCTCGAATAGCAGTGCGATTGCGACGGTCGCGGCGACCGGCAGCTTCCGCGCCAGGATGAAGCCCGTGATCATCGACAGTGTATCAGCCAGTGAATTGACGATGCTGTCGCCGAAGTAATCCAGCGACATCGTGCCCGCGCGATAGCGCTCGATGATCCAGCTCGAATTCTCCAGCAGCTCCCAGCCGCCTTCGATGAGCATGGCGACGATCAGGCGCGCGATCCAGGACAGTTGCGGAAATAGCAACCAGGTGGCGGCGTAGAACAGGAAGCCATGAATGATATGGGAAAAAGTGTACCAGTCCGTGAGGTGCTGGGAGTTCTCCGAACTCAGCACCACGCCATGCCAGAGTTTTACATAGCCGCAGGCGCAGATCGGCAATCGCCCCATCGCCAAAAGAAGAGCCGCCTGCAGCGCGAGCAGGCTCAGCGCGATCAGGGCGCCCTGCTTGACCGAGAGACCGGTGACAGACGGCGCGCGGGTATCGTGACCCGCGCCGGTCATGCCTCCAGCATTTCCAGCGTCACGTTGCGGTTGGTATAGACGCAGATGTCCGCCGCGATATCGAGCGACTTGCGCACGATGGTCTCGGCATCCTGATCGGTATCGACCAGCGCCCTCGCCGCCGCCAGCGCGTAATTGCCGCCGGAGCCGATGGCCATCACGCCGGCTTCCGGCTCCAGCACGTCGCCGGTGCCGGTCAGCACCAGCGAAACGTCCTTGTCGGCGACGATCATCATGGCTTCCAGCCGGCGCAGATACCGGTCGGTGCGCCAGTCCTTGGCGAGCTCGACCGCCGCCCGGGTCAATTGGCCGGGATACTGTTCCAGTTTCGCCTCCAGTCGCTCGAACAGGGTGAAGGCGTCCGCCGTGGCGCCGGCAAAGCCGCCGATCACGTCGCCTTTGCCCAGTTTACGGACCTTTTTGGCGTTGGATTTGATGACCGTCTGGCCGATCGAGACCTGGCCGTCGCCGCCGATCACGACTTTACCGCCCTTGCGGACGGTCAGGATGGTGGTGCCGTGCCAGACGGGGGATGATCCGTCATGGGAGGCCGAATAGGATGCGTTCATGGAAACCCTCTTGAGCGCCTGATCTAGGCACGGATACCGGCCGTTGCAAATCCGGCGAGGAAGGATAGGCCAGTGGCCGGTCGGCGCGGATTCCGGTCACCATAGGGGCAAAGATCGGTCCGGAATCGGCTCTCCCGCGGTAGCGAAGGTGTCATCTCCCTGTTAAAAGGACGCGTTTTCAGCAGGCGGAGAGGCGTTTTCATGCGCACGGCGACGATCAAGCGCAAAACCAAGGAAACCGATATCGAGGTCTCTGTGAACCTCGACGGCACCGGCGTGTCCAAATCGACCACCGGAATTGGTTTCTTCGACCATATGCTCGATCTGCTCGCCCGCCATTCCCGCATCGACGTCACGGTGAAGGCGGTCGGCGACCTCCATGTCGATTTCCACCACACCACCGAGGATGTCGGCATCGCGCTCGGCCAGGCGGTCAAGCAGGCGCTCGGCGATATGGCCGGAATCACCCGCTATGCCTCGGTCTATATGCCGATGGACGAGACCCTGACCCGGGTGGCGCTGGATATTTCCGGCCGGCCGGTGCTGGTGTTCAAGTCCGCCTTCCCGACCCAAAAGATAGGCGAATTCGACACCGAACTGGTGCGCGAGTGGTTCAATGCCTTTGCCGGCAATGCGGGCGTGACTTTGCACGTCGAAACCCTATATGGCGAGAACAGCCATCACATTGCCGAATCCTGCTTCAAGGGTCTGGCGCGGGCACTGCGGACGGCCGTTGCGATAGATCCGCGCAATGCCGGCGAAGTGCCATCCACCAAGGGTCAGCTCGGCGGCTGATCGGCCTCTACGGTTCCGGGCGGAGTTTGCCATGCCGGTCTACACAGTTCATGCGCCTCGCGGCGCCGGCCCTGAGCCGTTTTCAGCGACGGACAGGTTCGAGTTCGTGCGCGATGGATTCCATGTCTGGGCGTTCCTCGCCGGCCTGATCTGGCTGATCTATCATCGGCTGTGGTGGGCGCTACTCGGCTATGTCGTTCTGTCGGTCGCAGGCGAAGTCGCATTGTCGCTGCTGAAGGTCGATATCGGCGCGCGCTTTATCGTGATGCTGCTGTTTGCGCTGCTGATGGGCTTCGAGGCCGCCAGTCTGCGACGCTGGACTCTGTCGCGCGGAAAGTGGCGTCAGCTCGATGTGGTCGTCGCCGATAACAAGGATGCCGCCGAGCGCCGCTTCTTCGATCGCTGGACGACGCAGCACCACGCCGTCAACGACCAGTGGGCGAGCGATCGTGGCGGTCCGCCGCCGACGCGTCACATGCCCGGCCAAGCATTCTCTCGTCCGCCGTCTCCGGCGCAAAACGACATCATCGGGTTATTCCCGCAACCGGGAGTGACACGGTGAGCGTTGCCATTATCGATTACGGCTCCGGTAACCTGCACTCGGCGGCAAAGGCGTTCGAGCGCGCCGCGCGCAGTATGGATGTGCCGGAGAAAATCATCGTCACGCGCGATCCAGAAGCCGTGTTTCGCGCCGATCGCATCGTGCTGCCCGGCGTCGGCGCCTTTGCGGATTGCCGTAAGGGACTGGATTCGCTGGACGGCATGGTCGAGGCCATGACCGAAGCGGTGCGCGACAAGGCCAGACCTTTTTTCGGCATCTGTGTCGGCATGCAGCTGATGGCGACCAGGGGCAAGGAGCACGTCACGACCGACGGGCTGGGCTGGATCGCCGGCGATGTCGAGAAGATCAAACCTCGCGAAGAAAATCTGAAGATCCCGCATATGGGATGGAATACGCTCGATATGGTGCGAGAGCATGCGGTGCTGGAGCGCCTGCCGCTCGGGCCGAAGGGCCGCCACGCCTATTTCGTGCATTCCTATCACCTGAATGCGGTCAACGAGGCCGATGTGCTGGCGCGCGCCGACTACGGCGGTCCCATCACTGCCATCGTTGGCAAGGACACCGCGATCGGTACGCAATTTCATCCCGAAAAGAGCCAGCGCTTTGGGTTGGCCCTGATTTCGAACTTTCTGAAGTGGAAGCCGTGATTCTCTTTCCCGCCATCGATCTGAAAAACGGCCAGTGCGTTCGCCTGGAACAGGGCGACATGGCGCGCGCCACTGTGTTCAACCTCAATCCCGCAGCGCAGGCGCGCGACTTCGAGACGCAAGGCTTCGAATACCTCCACGTTGTCGATCTCGACGGCGCCTTTGCCGGCAAGCCGGTGAATGCGCAGGCGGTGGAAGAGATGCTGAAGGTCGTCAAGATGCCGGTGCAGCTCGGCGGCGGCATTCGCGATCTCAAGACCGTCGAAGCCTGGCTCTCCAAGGGCATCACCCGCGTTATCATCGGCACGGCTGCGGTGCGCGATCCCGCTTTGGTGAAGGAAGCCGCGAAGAAATTCCCTGGCAAGGTCGCCGTCGGCCTCGATGCGCGCGATGGCAAGGTTGCCGTTGAGGGCTGGGCCGAGACCTCGACTGTCACCGCACTGGAAATCGCGCAGCGCTTTGAAGACGCCGGCGTTGCCGCCATCATCTTCACCGACATCGCGCGCGATGGTCTCCTCAAGGGTATCAATTGGGATGCGACGATTGCGCTCGCCGACTCGATTTCAATTCCGGTGATCGCCTCGGGCGGCCTCGCCTCTATCGATGATATCAAGGCCATGCTTGAGCCACGCGCTGCGAAGCTCGAAGGCGCGATCTCCGGCCGTGCACTGTATGACGGGCGGATTGATCCGGCCGAGGCGCTGTCGCTGATCAAGCAGTCACGGGCGGCATAGGAGCTGGTATGTTCAAGGTGCGCGTGATCCCCTGCCTCGACGTCAAGGACGGACGCGTGGTGAAGGGCGTCAACTTCGTCGACCTGCGCGATGCCGGCGATCCTGTCGAGGCGGCGATTGCCTATGACGCCGCGGGCGCCGATGAACTCACTTTCCTCGACATCAACGCCACCCACGAGAACCGCGGCACCATGATGGACGTGGTGCGCCGCACCGCAGAAGCCTGTTTCATGCCGCTGACGGTCGGTGGCGGCGTGCGCACGGTGGACGATATCAAGACGCTGCTGCGCGCCGGTGCCGACAAAGTCTCGATCAATTCGGCCGCGGTGGCCAATCGCCAGTTCGTCAAGGAAGCCGCCGAGAAATTCGGCGACCAGTGCATCGTGGTCGCGATCGATGCCAAGCGATCCGGCTCGCGTTGGGAGATCTTTACCCATGGTGGCCGCAAGTCCACGGGCATCGATGCCATCGAATTCGCCCAAGAGGTTGTCTCATTGGGCGCTGGTGAAATCCTGCTCACCTCGATGGATCGCGACGGCACCCGCTCCGGCTTCGATATCGAGCTGACCCGGGCCATCGCCGACAGCGTCGGGGTACCGGTCATTGCCTCGGGCGGCGTCGGTAATCTCGATCATCTGGTCGAAGGTATCAGGAGCGGTCATGCCACTGCGGTTCTGGCGGCCTCGATTTTTCACTTCGGGGAATTTACCATTCGCGAGGCCAAGGACCATATGGTGCGGGCCGGACTACCGATGCGGCTGGACCCCTAGGGTCACTCGACCCGTAAGTCAAAGTCTGGCAGGAGTCCGCGCTGCCCAGCCAACAAGGCGCCGAAATGGCTTTTACGCTTCACGATCTCGCCGATACCATCGACGCCCGCGCGGCAGCGGGTGGCGACGCGTCCTATACGCGCAAGCTGCTCGACAAGGGCGCGGAGCATTGCGCCAAGAAGTTTGGTGAGGAAGCGGTCGAGACTGTGATCGCGGCAGTCGAGAACGATCGCATCAATCTGATCAATGAAAGTGCCGACCTGCTGTTTCATCTGCTGGTGCTTCTGAAGGCGCGCGGCGTGACGATTCAGGAAGTCGAGACGGCGCTAGGTCAGCGCACGTCGCAATCCGGACTGCAAGAGAAGGCTTCGCGCCAGAGCGAGTAACAGCGTCGATCATAACGGGGACCGCTTCATGGATGTGCGGGCAGACCAACAATATAATCCCTATCGGACTTTCTCGCGCGAGCAGTGGGCGAAGCTGCGCGACGATACGCCGATGACGCTGGAGGCCGGCGAGATAGCCGCCCTGCGTTCGATGTATGATCGCCTCGATCTGCGCGAGGTCGAAGAGATTTATCTGCCGCTGTCCCGCCTGCTCTCGATCTATGTCACGGCAACGCAGCGCCTGTATTACGCACAGCGCAAGTTTCTGGGTATCGAAGACCGCAAGATGCCCTACATCATCGGCGTAGCCGGTTCGGTGGCCGTGGGAAAGTCGACCACTGCGCGCGTGCTGCAGGCGCTGCTGGCGCGCTGGTCGCCGCGGCCGAAGGTCGATCTCGTGACGACCGACGGATTTCTGTATCCGAATGCAGTGCTCGAGCGCGAAGGCATCATGCAGAAGAAGGGCTTTCCCGAGAGCTACGATCTGCCGACGCTGCTGCAGTTTCTCAGTGACATCAAAGCCGGTCGCAATGCCGTCCGCGCGCCGGTCTATTCGCATCTCACTTACGACGTGGTTCCAAACAAGTGGGTCGAGGTCGATCAGCCCGATATCCTGATCGTCGAAGGCGTCAACGTGCTGCAGACCGGGCGTCTGCCGCGCGACGGCAAGGCGGTACCCGTGGTCTCCGACTTCTTCGATTTCTCGGTTTACATCGATGCGGACGAGCCGGTTCTGCGCGACTGGTATGTGAGACGGTTTCTGGCGCTACGCGACACTGCGTTCCACGATCCGCGGTCATACTTCAATCGCTACGCGCTGTTGTCGGACGAAGAAGCGACAGCGACCGCGTTGGCGATCTGGGAACGGACGAACCTGGCCAATCTCGAAGACAATATCCTTCCGACGCGGCCGCGTGCGACGCTGATCCTGAAAAAGGGCGCGGACCACGTGGTGGAGAACGTTGCGCTACGTCGGCTGTAGACGATCACGCTGCGTGACGTGAGGCATCCGTGCTGAAGTGCTCGATATAGCGGGCGCCGATCGAGGTCACCGGCATCACGATCAGGACGTCGGTGGTGCCGAACTGGTGATCGATCACGGCGCCGTCGCCGATCATGGCGCCGATTCGCAGGTATCCCTTGATCAGCGGCGGCAACGCACGGAGTGCCGCCTTGGTGTCGATGGCATCCGCGGCCATCCGGTTCATCTCGACATAGCGCGACGGATGCGCGCGGGCGCGCCAGGCTTCGGGTGCGCGCGCATTGTGGTGCAGGAACGACAGCGGCAGTGCCAGACGCTCCGGATCGGTGCCTTCAAAGCTGGCACAACCGATCATGACGTCGAACTTGTTCTGGCGCACATAGCTCCAGATGCCCTGCCATAACAACTCGACGGTGCGCTTGTTGCGGTAACGCGGCAGCACGCAGGAGCGACCGAGTTCGAGAAAGCGCAGACCCGCATGGCGCTCGATCATCCCCGACAGATCGAATTCGCTATCGGTATAAAAGCCCCCGTTTCGCATGGCTGCCTCATGCCGTAGCAGGCGATAGGTGCCAACCACCGGCTGCTTGCCGGATAGCGTGGGCTTCGCGTCGTGATCGACGACGAGAAGGTGATCGCAGATCTTGTCGAATGCATCCTTGTCGCGGCGTGCGAGCATGGTGGCGGCGTCGGCGATCGCAGTACCGTTCTTGTAGAATACTTTATACCGCAGACGCTGCGCGCGCTTCACGTCGCGCTTGTCCTGCGCGAGGCGAACTTCGAGCGGGCCCATCCGGCCCAACGAACCGGTGGTAGCCGGAATGCCGTTGGCGGGATGAAGGTGCAGCGGCGGCTTGAACCAGGTGATCGCAGTCTGTGCGGCGGCGCTCATGTTCTGGGGCCGCAACATCTGCATGAAACCCTGTTTCGGTCGCACCAGTTCGTTGCCATGCATGGCCATCCCCAACTCAATCGCCTTGTGCCGCAGGCATCACGCGAATCATCGATGCGGCCTATCCGCACCAGACATCACGAGCGCTCAACAGCCGTGTGACGGACGTGTTGCGGAGGTGTGACAGCGACATTGAGAGTGGAGCTAGGCGGCGATATGCCGCGACGTAGCAAGTCCCTTGAGGGCTTCGGCGAGTTTGTTGCGGTCCAGCGGCTTCATCAGGAAGCCATCCATACCGGCCTCGAAACAGGCGTAGCGATCTTCCACCAGCGCATTGGCTGTAAGGGCCAGGATCGGCGTACGCCTGACGCGCTGGCCGGCCTCGCGTGCGCGAATGCGTTTGGTGGTCTCAATGCCGTCGAGCTTCGGCATCTGGATATCCATCAGGACGAGATCGTAAGGCGTGCCTGCGGAATCCGAGGCCAGCCAGGATTCCAGCGCCTCATTGCCATTGGTGGTCACGACCGGCTTGTGACCCAGCCGCGTCAGCAGTGAGCGCATCAGCAGCGCGTTGATCTCATTGTCTTCGGCAACGAGGATCGACAGACTGGGCCCCGTCGCCAGCGCCAATCCCGGCGTGGCAGGTTCACGCTCGAGCAGATCATCGGGGGCGATCGCTGGCGAATCGGTCTGCAGGGTCAGGCGCGCAGCGAGCGAGGCCGCACGCAGCGGCTTCACCAGATAGCCGGTGAAGGCGCTCGGTGCCGCGGGCTGTAACTCATGTCGCATTGCCGGCGTAAACAGCACGATCCGTCGTAGCGCGTGCGGAATCGCGGCATCCGCGAGGTGTTCGGCGGCGTCAGCGCCAAGGGCACGATCGATCATGACGGCATGCCACGACCGTTCGGGCAGCAGTGCTTGTGCGACGGCAATATCCGATACGGTGCAGGTCTGTGCCCCCCAGCGCCCGAGCCGCAAGGCCATCAAGGAGGCTTCGATGGTTTGCGGCGCCACCAGCATCACCGAAAGGCCAGAGAGATCGGGCGCCATGAAGGTCGCCGTACCGCTGTCGGACGCGGCGAGCGGGATCGACACTTCGAATGTCGAGCCGGCGCCGAGTTCGCTCTGCAGCGTGATACGGCCGTTCATGCGCCTGACGATGCGCTCGCTGATGCTGAGGCCGAGACCCGTTCCGCCGTAGTGGCGCGCAGTGCCCTCGTCTGCCTGTTCGAATTCGCGGAAGATGCGCTGCTGCGCCTCGGGTGCGATGCCGATGCCGGTATCGCGCACCAGGAAAGAGATTTCGTTTGGCCAGATGCCCGGTTCGACGATCAGGGCCACGCCGCCCGTGGCAGTGAACTTGATGGCATTCCCCGCGAGATTGAGCAGCACCTGACGCAGCCGCGCCGCATCGCCCACCACTTGCAGCGGCAGCCGCTCGTCGACATAGGCCGCGATTTCGAGATTGCGGGCCTGCGCGCGCGGCGCCAGCAATTCGGTGATGTCCTCGATCAACCCGGCCAGTGCAAACGGCCGGTATTCAAGATCGATCTTGCCGGCTTCGATCTTGGAGTAATCGAGCAGCTCCTCGATGAGTGACAGCAGCGCATCGCCGGAGGTCTTCACAGCCCTGGCGTAAGTGGTCTGTTCGGGCGTCAGTGGCGTATCGAGCAGCAAGCCACTCATGCCGAGAATGCCGTTCAGCGGCGTGCGGATTTCATGGGACGCCATGGCGAGGAAACGCGACTTGGCGCTGTTGGCGGCATTGGCATGGTCGCGCGCTTCACTGAGGGCGCGTTCGGTCTGGGTGCGGTCGGTGACATCGCGACCGACGCACTGCAATTCGGCGGGCTGTCCGGCGTCGATCCGCACCAGACCTTCGCGCCATGCGATCCAGCGCGGGCCGGTCGCCGTGGCGATCTTCTGATCGTGGATGCTGGTGCCGTTGGGCTCGTTGGCGATGTCGCCCTGCTCCAGCAGCGTGAGTTCGAAGCGGCTGCCGATCAATGCCTCGCGCGGTCGTTCCGCCAGCGCACAATAGGCATCATTGACGAAGGTGATGCAGCCTTCAGTGTTGCGGATCACGATCAGGTCGCCCTGCGCTTCGAACAGGCTGCGCGCGCGCTCTTCGGCCTCCTTCAATTCCCAGTTCCGGTCGACCAGGGCTTCGTTATGTGCAGCCAGCTTGCGCATCCGCTTGCCCATCAAGCGCATGCGGATGCTCATGGTGGCCAGGGCGACGCAGGCCAGCGCGAACAGGAAGCTGGCGCCGATTGCAAAGGCGTGCGGGTCGTAACCTGAGTCTTTCGACGTCGAGCCGGAGATAAAGCCGTAGGCGCCCCCGAAGGCAGCCGAGAACATCACGATGGAGCGGATGATGAAAGCAAGCCATGGAAAACGGCGCGCAAAGCGCCGGAAATAGACCTTGATCCGGAAAACGCCCTTCGCCACAGATCAGTACTCCGGCTTGGTCACATCAAGGCTCGCGCCTGCACGCAAATACAGACCGCGATCAGGCGATCGCGGATATCGGAGACAATGCGGGTATGTTGTTGCCAAGTGCTTGCCCTCGCCGCAGTTTTGAATTTGCCGGCGCAGACATGGTTGATGAAGCGTTAATGTGCGGCCTAGAGGCTGGCCGCTGCCATCCGTGCCGGGCTGCGATTGTGGGCGCCGACGATCAGTGCTGCCGCATCGCGCGCCGTGAAGCTGTGTGACTTCACGAAGATCCGGTAGTCGGCGTCCCCGTGTTCCGACAAATAGATGACGGGCTCTGAACTCGCGGATGTGTCGGCAATGCCGATGAAGCGCGTCGCGGCCGTGATGGAACAGGCGTCGGGTTCCGCTGCGTCGACATCATCGAGCACGACGAAGTCGGCGGTCTCGGCGCTGTCGACGATCTGCACACGGACGGTCGCCTGCAGGGGATCGCTGGTGAAGCTGACATGCGATTGCGCCTGCCAGGGCATGGTGGCGATCTGGATGGTGGTTTCACTGGTGGAGATGCAAGGACGTGCGCCGGTTACGAAATCGCCGTGGGTGAGAAAAGCTGCAAGAGCCAAGGGAATCGTCGAGGCTAAAATCTTGAAACGCAACATGACACGGTACTCGCCTTGGCCCCGTAACGCGGGGTTATGGTGAGCAGAGCGTAAACAAAACTCGTTACTATCGCGTTGACGTCCACATCAGGGGGGTGACGTGGAGACGTCACGCCGCGCGGCGCACATCCTCAGCCAACGCACGGTAAGACAACGCCTCGGCCAGATGCAGCCGACCGATTTTTTCTGCGCCGTCGAGATCCGCGAGCGTCCGGGCTACGCGCAGCACGCGATGATAGCCGCGCGCTGTTAGCCGCATCGTTTCGGCGGCATCGCGCAACAATGTCAGTCCTTGGGCATCCGGCTGCGCGACCGTTTCCAGCACAGAGGCGGGCGCGGAAGCATTGGTGTGGGTGCCCGGCAATCCCGTCGCAGCATAGCGTATGGTTTGCAGATCGCGCGCGGCGGCGACACGCGCTGCGACTTCGGCGGAACCTTCCGACGGCGGCGGCAGAATGAGATCCGATGCGGTGACAGCCGGCACTTCGATGCGCAGATCGATGCGGTCCATCAGGGGGCCGGAGATGCGCGCCTGATAATCGGAGGTGCAGCGATCGATGCGGCCGCGTTTGCAGGAGAAGCCAGGCTCGAACGCGTGACCGCAGCGGCACGGATTCATCGCAGCAACCAGCATGAAACGCGCCGGATAAGTGACGCGGTGATTGGCGCGCGACACCGCGACCTCGCCATTCTCCAGCGGCGCGCGCAGCGAATCGAGCACGCGCGGATCGAACTCCGGCAGTTCATCGAGAAACAGAACGCCCTGATGCGCCAGCGAAATCTCACCCGGTCGCGCGCGCAGGCCGCCGCCTGTGAGCGCCGCCATGCTGGCGGAGTGATGCGGCGCGCGGAACGGCCGGCGTGCGGTGAGCGCTCCGTCCTTGATTTCGCCGGCCACCGAAGCGATCATCGAGACTTCGAGGAGTTCCGCCGGTGATAGCGGCGGCAGAATCGATGGCAGCCGTGCCGCCAGCATGGATTTGCCCGATCCCGGACTTCCGACCATCAGCAGGTGATGCCCGCCGGCGGCAGCGATCTCCAGCGCGCGCTTGGCACTTTCCTGTCCCTTGATGTCGCGCAGATCCAGCATGGATCCCTCGCGCGCGTGAATCTTCGGTTGGGGCCGCGACAGAACCTGCGTGCCCTTGAAGTGATTGGCGATCTGGATCAGCGAGGTCGCCGCGATGATCTGGATGTCTGGGCTGGCCCAAGCCGCCTCCGCGCCGCAGGCAGCCGGACAGATGAGGCCTTCATCGCGTGCATTGGCGCCGATGGCAGCGGGCAGCACCCCGGCCACCGGCGCGAGCGAGCCATCGAGCCCGAGTTCGCCGAGCACGGTGAAACCGCTCAGGGCATCCGCCGGAATCGCGCCGATCGCCGCCATCAGTCCGAGCGCAATCGGCAGGTCGTAATGGCTGCCTTCCTTCGGCAAATCGGCGGGCGCGAGATTGACGATGATCCGCCGTGCCGGCAGAGCAAGACCCGAGGCGACCAGCGCGGCACGGACCCGTTCGCGCGCTTCGGACACCGCCTTGTCAGGCAGGCCGACGATCAGGAAATTCGGCAGACCGGGCACGACCTGAACCTGCACATCGACCGCGCGGGCCTCGATCCCCTCAAAGGCTACGGTGGAAACACGTTGAACCATGCCGCCCTCATTCGGGATGAGAGCATAACTTAAGGTTGTTATTATTTCAAGAACAATCAGTGAACGAAGATAAAGATAAAGTATGCTGATTTTGGCTGAAGTCGGCCACTGGCGTAGGAAATCTTAAACACGTCATGCAAAACATCCTATCAAGAGCTCCGAGACGAAGACCGGGTGCCCGCAGAATGTCAGATCGCTTGTCGAAGCCGCCAGACGCTCCGAATGACGCCGACCTGATCGCTGCGCTGAGGGCGCAGATCGAAGCCCAACAAGTCATTATCGACGAACAAGCTGCTTCGCTGGCGCATAGCCGGAAGATCTTCGATCGCTCTTCGGCCGCCGCGCGAATCGGCGTCTGGGAATGTGACCTTTCCGATGAATCGCTGGTCTGGACCGATGTTGTCTATGACATCTTTGATCTGCCGCGGGGCTCGACGCCGCTTCGCGAGGAGGCGCTCGCCTGTTACCCCGAAGAATCGGTCAGGGAACTGACGAAGCGGCGCAGCAAGGCCATCGAGGATCGCACAGGCTTCAGCCTCGATGCGGAAATCATCAGCTTCAAGGGCAACCGGCGCTGGATCAGGATCACGGCTACCGTCGAGTCCGTCGACGGCGTTGCCGTCCGCATCTTCGGCATGAAGCAGGATATCACGGAAGAGAAGATTCTGGCTGACCGTAACCGCTATCTCGCCGAATTCGATACGCTGACCGGGCTCGCCAATCGCAGCCAGTTTCAAACCAGGCTGTCGCTGTTCGATGCAGCATCGGCCAGCAAGGCAAAACCGTTCGGCGCGCTGTTGCTGATCGATCTGGACGAATTCAAGCCGGTCAATGACTGCTTCGGCCACGCAGCCGGCGACACCTGTCTCACTGTCGTGGCAAATCGTATCCGCAACATTTGCGCGGGCGCGGAACTGGTCGCGCGCCTCGGCGGCGATGAATTCGCGGTTCTGCTGGGCCCCCACGCACAATTCGAGGAAGCCTCCGAGACGGCGCGCGCCATCGTCGCGCAGTTGGGCCTGCCGATCGATCATCGCGGACAGCAACTGCGGGTAGGCGCATCGGTTGGCATCGCTTTGGCGGACAATTGCACGTCATCGCAACTGGCGGCCATGGCCGACTCGGCGCTCTATGCGGCGAAGGATGCCGGCCGCGGGACGTTCCGGATCTACAAGCGCGGTGCAGAGCGACGCGCGCGGGACACGTCATCCGCTGCGTAACGATAGGGTCGGTGTGGAATTCCTGCGGCGGCCACTGTCTCAAGTTCGCCGCAGGAAAGTCGAAAGATGTCCGCTAGAGATTCATCACCATCGGCTCGGCGATGTAGCGGAAGCCGTCGCCTGATTTCACCACATGGCCATAGCCCGGCCACGCGAAGTGATAGGACATCACAGCGGTCTTGTTGGCTGCGAGCATATCGAGCATCTTCACCCGCGTTGCCGCTGCCATCTTCGGATCGGAGTCATAGGCGAACTCCATCCGTGGCTTCTCCAGTAGCAACACCTGATGATGGGTAAGATCGCCGAGGAAAGCGAAGGACTTTCCGTCCGATTGGATCATGAACATGTGGTGGCCGAACGTATGACCGGGCGCATGCATGGCAGTGACGCCCGGCAGGAACTCCTGACCGTCCTTGTAGAACACCAGGCGGTCGCGCACCGGCAGCAGGTTCTTGCGCGCATGGACGATGAAGTCCTTGAGCGGTGAACCCAGTTTGCCTTCGTCGGTCCAGAACTTGAAGTCTTCCTCGCTGAGATAGACCTGTGCATTGGGAAACAGCGGCTTGTCATTGGCATCGACGATGCCGCCGATATGGTCGATATGGGCGTGCGAACACACCACGGCATCGATATCGCCGGGCTTGATGCCCGCTTCGGCCATGCTTTTCTGCAGGCGGCCTGTGGTGTTGCCGAACAATTGCGACGTACCCATGCCTGTATCGAACAGGATGAGTTTGTCGCCCATGTTGACGATCGGGGCGTTCTGTTCGAGCACGACGTTGCTGCTGCTGAGGAAATTATCCGTCAGCATTTTCTGCACGTCCTCCTTGGGTACGCCGACGAACGTGCCGGAAGGATCGCCGAGCGGCAAAGGTCCGTCGGAGACAACGGTGACTTCGGCGCTGCCCAGCATGAAACGATGGAAGTAGGGTGCCTGCGTGCCGAGTTTTGGTGCCTTGGCCGATGCGCTGCCGATCAGGCCGGGAGCGAGGAGATTTGCGCCCAGACCTGCGCCGAGTGCGAGCAGGGACCTTCGCGAAACTTCTGAAGTCATGCGTTTCTCCACTGATATGCTTTTGCTTGCCGCCACATGTGGCGGGCCGCCCGATTGGCCGGTCGTGCATCGGCATGCTGCGCTTGCCGATCATGACTGGCAAGCAAAAGCAGCAAGCGGAGAATTGCGATAAATGGAATTCAAACTGCTGCGTCGATGATTGACGCAGCGCAGCGAATGACGTGGCGGAGTTTACTTCCGCTTCGCTTCGATCACGTCCCAGACGCGCGCCGCCACATCCGGTCCACCAAGCTTGGCGATGGCGCGGATGCCCGTGGGGGATGTGACGTTGATCTCGGTGAGGTTACCGTCGATCACATCGATGCCGACGAACAGCAGACCGAGGTCGCGCAGCGCCGGTCCGACGCGTTCGCAGATCTCGCGCTCGCGCGGCGAGAGTTCGGTGGCCTTGGCGGCGCCGCCGCGCACCATGTTGGAGCGCAAATCGTCTTCAGCCGGCACGCGGTTCACGGCGCCAGCGAATTCGCCGTCGATCAGGATGATGCGTTTGTCGCCATGTTTCACTTCGGGAAGGAAGCGCTGGATTACCCACTGCTCCTTGAAGGTGACGGAGAACAGATCGTAGAGCGAACCGAAATTCATGTCCTGCGGCAGCACGCGAAACACCGCCGCGCCGCCATGGCCGTGCAGCGGCTTCATCACCACGGCGCCATGCTCGGCGCGGAACGCGTTGATCTCATCCTTGTCGCGCGAGATCAGCGTCGGCGGCATCAGGTCCGAGAACCCCATCACGAAAATCTTCTCCGGCGCATTGCGCACCGAGGCGGGGTCATTGACCACCAGCGTCTTCGGGTGGATGCGCTCAAGAAGATGTGTCGAGGTGATGTAAGCGAGATCGAACGGCGGGTCTTGCCGCAGCAGCACCACGTCGAAGGATTCCATATTGGTGCGGACGGGGTCGCCGAGGGTAAAGTAATCGCCCTCGACGTCGCGTACCGACAGCGACTGTACCGGCGCCACCACGTCATTGCCGCGCAGCGAGAGCTTGTCCGGGGTGTAATAGGACAGTTTGTGGCCGCGCTTCTGGGCTTCCAGCAGCATCGCGAAGGTCGAGTCGCCCTTGTGATTGATGCGCGCGATGGGGTCCATCTGGACGGCGACGTTCAAGGTCATGCTGGGGGTCCGGAATTGTGATCAGGAAGGCGAAAACTCAGGTACTGGCGTCGAACGCCGCTAACAGATGGCGTGGCAAATGTCTCGGCGCAATCAGTACGACGTCGAAACGCAGATCGAATTCCGCATGTTCGGGATGCGTCATCAGCCAGGCCTGGGCGGCATCCATGATTCGGGCCTGCTGGCGCGGCGTCACGGCATAGGCGGCTTCGTCCAGGCTGGCGCGGGCCTTTACCTCGATAAAGGCGACCAGGCTGCGCTTCCTGGCGACGATATCGATCTCGCCATGAGGGGTGCGAAAGCGGCGGGCCAGGATCCGATAGCCCTTGGCCAGCAACAAAGCTGCGGCGCGGCTTTCGGCGGAGAGGCCGGTATTGAACGCGGCGACGCGTTCCGGCGCGGCCAGCTTGGCAGCGGGCGTCGGGGCAGAGACTTTGTCAGTCTTCGCCATCGCCGGAGTCCTTGTGAATCTCCTTGGCCAGTTCCAGCGCGCGGGCATAGACGGCGCGGCGCGGCCGCCCGGACAGCTCAACGGCATGAGAGACGGCATCCTTGACGCTGTCGCGCTGCAACGAGCTGCGCAGCAGGGCATCAAGATCGTCTTCGGTCATCGCCTGCGCATCGGCAGCCGGCGGCCCGATGACCAGTACGAATTCGCCGCGGGTCTCAAGCCCATCGGCTTCCTTGGCCAGATCGGCAATCGCTCCGCGATTGACCTCTTCGTGCATCTTGGTGAGTTCCCGGCAGATCGCGGCGTCGCGGTTGCCCATGATGTCGGCGAGATCGGCCAGCGTGTCCTGCACGCGGTTGCCAGAGTCGAACATCACCAGCGTGGCGTCGATGGCGGCAAGCTCCGTCAGTCGCGACCGGCGCGCCATCTGCCGCGATGGCAAAAAGCCCTCGAAGAAAAAGCGATCGGTCGGCAGCGCCGAGACGGCCAGCGCGGCCAGTACCGAGGACGGGCCCGGCAATGAAATGACACTGAAGCCGGCGGCGGTCACTTCGCGCACAAGCTTGAAGCCGGGATCGGAAATCAGCGGCGTGCCGGCATCCGACACCAGCGCGATGGACGCGCCTTGTGCCAGCTTCTCGAGGATCTTCGGCCGCGCCTGTTCGGCATTGTGCTCGTGATATTGCTTGAGCGTGCCGGAAATCCCGTAGCGCTCGGTGAGCCGGCGGGTGATGCGGGTGTCTTCACAGGCGATGATGTCGACCCCGGCCAGGGTCTCCAGCGCGCGCAGGGTGATGTCACCGAGATTGCCGATCGGCGTGGCCACAAGATGCAGCCCCGGAACAGCTTTTGGTGCCATGAGCAGGTGGCCTGAGACCGTGAAGGTCCGGGCCGATGGCGCCGCGGCGTCCGCAGGCGATGAGGATAAGGGTGTTGCGCGCATGGCGACAATGTAGAGCGAATTGCGCCAAAGGGGGACAGCCGTTTTTCGACGTTTGGCTGTGGTTCATTCCCGTCGTGCTAATCTGCCCGCGGTGACCGGGTAAGGCCGAGCATAAAGCTTTTGTTTTGGTTAACTTATTGCCGACAATATGTCTGAATCCGCGCCTCACACTATATGGTGGGTGATGAGGCGGGCCGATGTGATGCGGCCGAAAGAAGAGAAGTGATGGCGGATCCGTTCGACCCCAAATCCGGGACCAAGGGCGCGACTTCCGGCGCGACACGGCGGGCCGCTGTCGGCCTGCTGCTGGGTGCGCCGCTGCTCGGAGCATGCGCGGGTGTGCAATCGACGCTGACCAATGCGTTTGGCACCGGCCCGGCTGCACCGTCAGGTCCGCCCGCTGGAGCGGCGCAGCAGTCGCAAGCCATCGGCACCGGGGGCACGAAAGTCGGGCTGATCCTGCCGCTGTCGGCTTCGGGCAATGCCGGTGTCGCCGCACAGTCGATGAAGAACGCCGCCGAAATGGCGCTCGCCGAATTCCAGAATCCCAGCATTCAACTGCTGATCAAGGACGACAATGGCAGCGCGCAGGGCGCGCAGCAGGCGGCCCAGCAGGCGCTCGACGAAGGCTCCGAAATCATTCTCGGGCCGCTCTTCGCGCTCTCGGTACCGGCCACCGCGCAGCTGACGCGCGCGCGCAATGTGCCGGTGATCGCGTTCTCAACCGATTCCAGCGTCGCCGGTCGTGGTGTTTATTTGCTCAGCTTCCTGCCTGAGTCGGACGTCAATCGCATCGTCGATTACGCCGCGGGCACGGGCAAACGCTCCTTTGCGGCGATGCTGCCCGAGAATGCCTATGGCAATGTCGTCGAGGTCGCGTTCAAACAGGCCGTCGCGCGCAAGGGTGGCCGCGTCGTCGCCTTCGAGCGCTATGGCGCGGATCGCTCCAGCGCAGCGCGCAACATCGCAGCGTCCCTCACCGGCGCAGATGCGCTGTTTATTGCCGACGATGGCGATGCGGTCGTCGCGACAGCCGATGCCCTGACCGCGGCGGGCGCCAATCTGCGCAATGTGCAATTGCTCGGTACAGGCCTGTGGGACAATCCGCGCGTCTTCAACAGCGCGGCGTTGCAGGGTGGGCTCTATGCCGCGCCGGATCCTGCAGGGTTCCGTGCCTTCGCCGGCCGTTATCGCGCGAAATATGGCAGCGATCCCGTTCGTACTGCGACGCTTGCTTACGATGCGGTGGCGCTGGTCGCCGCTTTGGCACGCACCCAGGGCGGACAGCGCTTCGCGCCTGAAACGCTCACCAATCCATCCGGCTTTGCCGGCATCGATGGCCTGTTCCGGTTCCGCAGCGATGGCGGCAACGATCGCGGCCTCGCCGTGATGAAAGTCGCATCGGGTGGCGGTCAGGCGGTGGCCGGATCGCCGAAGAGCTTCGGCGCGTAGGTTTTACGCCGCCAGATCTGCGACAACAGCGTCGAGCACGGGGAATCCCTCCTGCGTCACCCGCAGGCGTCCGTTCTGTTCGACGACGATGGCGCCTTCCTCGCGCAGGATCTGGATACGCTTCTCATCCAGCGCACGGCCGGACAGCATCTGATAGCGCGCAGGATCGATGCCCTCAGCGAGGCGCAGGCCCATCAGCAGATATTCGTCGGCGCGTTCTTCGCTGTTGAGCAATTCATCCGATGTTACGCCGTGGCCGTTGTCTTCCACGCGCATCACCCAGGCTTCCGGACGCTTCTCGGTGGCGATGGCATGGCGGACACCGTCGATGTCGAGACGGCCGTGGGCGCCGGGACCGATGCCGGCATATTCCTGGCCGCGCCAATAGACGAGGTTGTGTTTGCACTCCGCGCCGGGGCGGGCGTGATTTGAAATCTCGTAGAACGGCAGGCCCTGCTGCGCGCAGACCTCCTGCGTCACATCATAAAGCGTGCGTGCGAGGCCTTCGTCGGGTGTCCTCAGTTTGCCGGCGGCGTGCAATCCGAAGAACGGCGTGCCTTCCTCGATGGTCAGCTGATACAGGGACAGATGTTCGGCGGCTTCCGAGATCGCGAGCTTGAGTTCATCGGTCCACATCTGCGGCGTCTGATCGGGGCGCGCATAGATCAGATCGAATGAGTACCGTTCGAATGCGCTGCGCGCGATGGCGACGGCATCGAGCGCTTCACGCGCCGTATGCAAGCGTCCGAGCGACTTCAGCGACGCATCGTCGAGCGCCTGGACGCCGAGCGACACGCGGTTGACGCCGGCCTCGCGATAGCCGCGAAAGCGCGTCGCTTCGACGGAGGTCGGGTTGGCTTCGAGGGAGACTTCGACGTCGGAGGCGACGTTCCAGTATTTTCCGATCGAATCCAGAATTGCGCCGACGGTTTGCGGCTGCATCAGCGACGGCGTCCCGCCACCGAGAAAGATCGATGTCACCGTGCGCCCCGGCGTGCGGGCTGCTGTGGTTTCGATCTCGCGTGCGAATGCGCGCGCGAAACGCACTTCATCGATCGCGTGATGACGGACATGGCTGTTGAAGTCGCAATACGGACACTTCGACAGACAGAAGGGCCAGTGCACATAGACGCCGAACGCGTCCTGCTGTGCGTCAGCGGGGTTCAAGGCAGATCTCCGCGAGTTTCACGAAGGCCCTGGCGCGATGCGACAGGCCTTCACCGAGTGGCGGCAACCCGTGCTTCTCGACCGCGGTCATTTCGCCATAGGTGCGGGTGTGACCATCGGGCAGGAATGTTGGATCGTAGCCGAAGCCGGCGGTGCCGCGCGGCGGCCAGACCAGCGTGCCATGCGCATGCGCTTCGACTTCCTCGAGATGACCGTCGGGCCACGCCACGCAGAGCGCCGAGACGAAATGCGCGGCGCGCTTGTCAGGCGTCGTCGCGCCGCGCTCCTGCAGCAGGCGCTCGATGCGCGTCATCGCGCCGATGAAGTCCTTGGATTCGCCGGCCCAGCGCGCCGAGAGGATGCCGGGCGCGCCGTCGAGTGCATCGACGACGAGGCCGGAATCATCCGCGAAGGCCGGCAGTTGCGCGACATTGGCCGCAGCGATGGCCTTGATGGCGGCATTGGCTTTGAAGGTGTCGCCGGTCTCGTCGGGCTCCGCGAGGCCGAGCTCGCCGGCCGACACCGCTTCGATGCCGTAGGGGGCCAGAAGATCGCGCATCTCGGCAAGCTTGCCGGGATTGTGGGTGGCGATGACGAGCTTCCCAGTGATTCGACGATGTTGAGTCATGATGAAGTATAGTCCGGTAATAGAACTCCGTCATGGCCGGGCTTGTCCCGGCCATCCACGTTTTTGCTCGCGGCTCAGGCGTGGATGCCCGGCATCGGGCATGACGGCTTCGTTTTAAGCGATCGCCATCTTCTGCAATTCGACCAGACGGCCGACGCCCGTCTGCGCCAGTGCCATCAGTTTCAGGAACTCATCCTGCGTGAACGGCGTCTTCTCGGCGGTGCCCTGCACCTCGATAATGCGGCCGTCGCCGGTCATCACGAAATTGGCGTCGGTGTCGGCTTCGGAATCTTCGGCATAATCGAGATCGAGCACCGGGGTGCCCTGATAGATGCCGCAGGAAATGGCCGCGATATTGTCGCGCAGCACGTTGCCGCCACCGTTCTTGAACATGTTGCGGTTCTTCATCCAGCCAATGCAATCGGCCAGCGCGACCCAGGCGCCGGTAATCGAGGCCGTGCGGGTACCGCCATCGGCCTGGATCACGTCGCAATCGATGGTGATCTGGCGTTCGCCGAGCGCTTCGAGGTCGACGGCAGCGCGGAGCGAGCGGCCGATCAGGCGCTGGATCTCGACGGTGCGGCCGCCCTGCTTGCCGGATGCGGCTTCGCGGCGGGTACGTTCGAGCGTGGCGCGGGGCAGCATGCCGTATTCGGCGGTGACCCAGCCGCGGCCCTGGCCCTTGAGCCATGGCGGCAGGCGCTCTTCCAGCGTTGCGGTGACCAGCACGTGGGTGTCGCCGAATTTCACCATGCAGGAGCCCTCGGCATATTTGACCACGCCGCGTTCCAGCGACACGGCGCGCAGTTCATCGGGCGCACGACGGCTTGGCCGCATGAGAAAATCCTTCCAAATGTCCAGAGAAAGCCTGTTCGCGGTGCTTTTAGGGGCGACGGAGCGCAGCGGCAAGGGCAGGGCAGGTTCCACAATAGCAATGGTGCTTGTATCCGGCCCGCCGGAGCGACAGATTAGGTTCTCAAGGAGTTGCCTGTGGCCCACCACGATCCGATCGGCCTGATTTCGCCGCATGCCGGGCTCGCCCAGCTCAACGAGCGGTCGCGCGAGATCTTTCGGCAGATCGTCGAAAGCTATCTCGCCACCGGCGAACCTGTCGGTTCGCGCAATATTTCACGCCTGATCACGGTTCCGCTGTCGCCGGCTTCGGTCCGCAACGTCATGTCGGACCTGGAGCAGCTTGGCCTCATTTACGCCCCGCATACCTCTGCCGGGCGGCTGCCGACTGAACTCGGACTGCGGTTTTTCGTCGATGCCTTGATGCAGGTCGGTGATCTGACCGAACCAGAGCGGCAGTCGATCCAGCAGCAGCTGTCCTCGGTCGGTCGCTCGCAGACCGTGGAAGCGGCGCTTGGCGAGGCGCTGACGCAGCTGTCCGGCCTGACCCGCGCCGCGGCGGTAGTTTTGACCGCCAAGTCCAATGTGCGGCTGAAACACATCGAATTCGTTCGTCTGGAACCCGAAAAGGCCCTGGTCGTGCTGGTGGCCGAGGATGGCCAGGTCGAAAACCGCGTGCTGACCCTGCCGCCCGGCGTGCCGTCATCGGCGCTGAACGAGGCCTCGAATTTCCTCAATGCCCGGATTCGCGGCCGGACGCTGGCCGAGGCCCGGTTGGAGCTGGAAACCGCGCTGACCCAGAACCAGATTGAGCTCGATCAACTGACCCAGAAGGTGATCGCCGCCGGTATTGCCAGCTGGTCGGGCGGCGACAAGGACGATCGGCAGCTGATCGTGCGCGGTCAGGCCAATCTGCTGGAGGACCTTCATGCGCTGGAGGATCTTGAGCGCGTTCGCCTCCTGTTCGACGACCTCGAAGCCAAGCGCGAGGTGATTGATCTTCTCGGCCGGGCGGAAAATGCCGAAGGCGTGCGCATCTTCATTGGCTCGGAAAACAAGCTGTTCTCGCTGTCGGGCTCGTCGACGATCATTGCCCCCTATAGCGACGGCGCGGGCCATATCGTCGGTGTTCTCGGTGTCATCGGACCGACACGTTTGAACTACGCGCGGGTGATTCCGATGGTGGATTACGCCGCCCGTATCGTCAGTCGCATGCTCGGCGGCTAACGGATCGGCCAATTCCGGCCGGTTGCGCTTGATTTTCGGCGCTCAAACCCCGATATCCCGCTCAGCAATCCCACCATTTTGGCGTGTTTTTGAGAAGGCAGCGTGATGACTGATTCCAATGGGCAGAACGACAATCAGGACAAGACGGCAGCGGCCGCCGATCCGGTGGTCTCCAAGCCCTACATCATGCCGGACGATCCGGAACCGAATTCGGTCGAGGCCCTGACCAAGGAAGCCGCGGACGCGCGGGACAAGATGCTGCGCACGCTGGCGGAGATGGAAAACCTGCGCAAGCGGACGCAGAAGGAAATCGCCGACGGCCGCACTTATGCGATCGCTAATTTCGCACGTGAAGTGCTCGATATCGCCGACAGCCTGCAGCGAGCCCTCGATGCGGTGCCTGCCGATACCAAGGCTGCAGCGGATCCGGGTCTGAAGGCCTTGCTCGAAGGCGTGGAGCTTACCGAGCGCTCGCTGCTCAATACGCTGGAAAAGAACGGCGTGAAGAAGTTCGATCCGTCAGGTGAGAAGTTCGATCCGAACTTCCAGCAGGCGATGTACGAAGTGCCCGATGCCTCGGTGCCCGCGGGCACCGTCGTTCAGGTCGTGCAGGCCGGCTACACGATCGGCGAGCGCGTGCTGCGCCCGGCGCTGGTCGGCGTGTCGAAGGGCGGCGCCAAGACGGCGCCGGTTTCGGAGTAAGCGCAGGATGGGCAAAGGCGCACTTGCGCCGTGCCCACCATTCTCACAGTCAATGTAGCTTGGTGGGCACGCTTTGCTTTGCCCACCCCGCAAGATCAAGCGGCCAGGTCGCCCGACTGAATCCGCTTCACGCCGGCCTTGTTCATGTCGGCCCAGGCCTTGGCCAGCGAGCCCTGCGTGTCGATCCCGCGGCAGGCATCCTCGATCACATAGACATCGAAACCCGCTTTTCGCGCATCGAGGGCGGACCACGCGACACAGAAGTCGGTGGCGAGGCCGGCGATGAACACGCGCTGTAATTTGCGGGCTTTCAGATAGGCGGCGAGACCGGTGGTGGTCTTGCCGTCGGCCTCGGTGAAGGCCGAATAGCTGTCGACGTCCTTGTTGAAGCCCTTGCGCAGGATCAGCTCGGTATGCGGGATCGCGAGATCCTTCGAGAGGGCGGCCCCCTCCGTGCCCTGCACGCAGTGATCCGGCCACAGCACCTGCTTGCCGTATTTCACCTCAAGGGTTTCGAACGGCTTCTTGCCGCTGTGGCTGGACGCGAATGAGATATGGCCCGGTGTGTGCCAGTCCTGCGTCATCACCACGTCGGCAAATTTCCTGGCGATGCCGTTGATAACCGGCACGACCTTATCGCCGTCTTTCACAGCCAAACTACCGCCCGGCAGGAAGCAGTTCTGCACGTCGATCACCAGCAACACGGATGTACGATCGAGGCTGACCTTGCCGGCGGCGGATAGTGTTTTGGGAGCTAGGCTGGTCATGGCTACGGCTCCAAGCCCTCCGAGAATTTGACGTCTGTTGAGCATCGCGAAACTCCCCATAGCGGATGACCCAGCAAATCAGGTCACAGGGAAGTCGTAAAGCAGGCCGTGAGCCCGGCCCGCTCCAGTCTTCAGCGCGGCTCGATACCGTCGCGCACAGCACGGAAGCGCGGAAACGCCTTGGCCCAATCGTCGCGCGGTGCGCTGGCAATGATGCGCATCGTAACCTTGCCGCCGCCAAAGCGCAGCCACTGCACCACGCTGACCGGCGTGTTGTTCTTGCCGCTGACGGCATCGATGCGGGTCTCCCAGCCGGCCATGCCGTCGATGCGCTGCGGCTCCGACATGGTGATGCGGCCCTCGCGCAAACCCGGAATCGCGCCTGCGGCCTGCTGGGCAAACCGGCCGCGGTCGTCGGGCTTTTCCGGCGCCGAGGCCAGGCTGCCGATCACCATGAAAGGATTTGTCTCGATGCTGTTCTCGTCAGTCGAGTCGGCCAGCAAAAGGGCCGCGCCGGGTGCGAGCGTGCGGACGGTCTTGAAGTCGCTCATTTCCGAGATCTTGAACGGCATCAGGCCGAGCTGTTCTGCCAGTGGTACTTCCTTGCGCACCACGGCGGATGCGAGCATCTGGCGCACCGCGTCGTCGGTATAGATCTTCTGGGCGTTTTCCGGGACCTGCACGGCCACATAGCCCGAGAAAGTTCCGCCGCCGCCGACGATCATCGAATAACGCCTGACATTGCCGGTGGCGTCCTTGGCATTTTCGATTGTGTAGAAGGCCTTTCCGGCCGTGGTCTCGATGCTTTCCGGCTTCGCGACCATGCCTGCCGGATTGGCCTTGAACGCCGTCTCGACCTCGTTGAAGGCGGCGGCCGGCAATTCGGTCACGAGCACTTTGACGCCCTGATCGGAGGTCTCGAAGCCGACAAAAGTCTTTGCCGGGGCGAGGCCGACCAGCGGGGCCAGACCCACGCGGACGCCCGGCGGGAAGATCGGGTCGGCCGCAAAAGCGGGACTGAAGGCGGCCGAAATGGCGGTCAGCATGGTCAGAGCGAACAGGGGCGCAGCATGTGTCATGAAAAATCTACTGGGTTTGCATTGAGGCTGTTCGATGGTGCCGGGCTCCGGCCTTGGTCGCCGCGCGCCGGCCGGAAGGGGCTTTCACGGTTGCCCCGTTCCGCCAACAGATCAAGCCATAAATCCGTTCCCGGCGGGGGCCGCGCCCATCCGCCGCGTCTTGGCGAAACAACTGCCAAGGGACTGTTTCACCAAATATTAATTTCGCGCGCTGGTCGTGTTTTCATGGGTCCGGAGTGTGCCAGATGCCTTGCGGCCACCACCCCCCCTCCTATATGAGGCCTACCGTCGCAATATCGCGAATAGTTGATGTTTGGGGGTTGGGAGCGGGGTGCCGTCAGGGCCCAGCCAACCTGCCGCAGAAAAAGGATATGAGAGCATGGGAAAGGTCATCGGTATCGACCTCGGTACGACGAATTCCTGCGTCGCCGTTATGGACGGCAAAACGCCGAAGGTCATCGAGAACGCAGAAGGCATGCGGACCACGCCGTCCATCGTGGCTTTTACCGATGATGGCGAGCGCCTCGTCGGTCAGCCGGCCAAGCGCCAGGCCGTTACCAATCCCGAGCGCACCATTTTCGCGGTGAAGCGCCTGATCGGCCGCCGTTATGACGATCCGACCGTCGAGAAGGACAAGAAGCTCGTCCCCTACAAGATTGCCAAGGCTGGCAATGGCGATGCCTGGGTCGAAGTCGATGGCAAAACCTATTCGCCCTCGCAGATCTCCGCCTTCACGCTGCAGAAGATGAAGGAGACCGCGGAGGCTCATCTCGGCCAGAAGGTCGAGCAAGCCGTCATCACCGTGCCCGCCTACTTCAACGACGCCCAGCGTCAGGCCACCAAGGATGCCGGCAAGATTGCCGGCCTCGAAGTGCTGCGCATCATCAACGAGCCGACCGCTGCTGCGCTCGCTTACGGCCTCGACAAGTCGAAGTCCGGCACCATCGCGGTGTACGACCTCGGCGGCGGCACCTTCGACGTCTCGATCCTCGAGATCGGCGACGGCGTGTTCGAAGTGAAGTCCACCAACGGCGACACCTTCCTCGGCGGTGAAGACTTCGACATGCGGCTCGTCGGCTATCTGGCCGACGAATTCCAGAAGGAGCAGGGCATCAACCTGCGCAACGACAAGCTCGCCCTGCAGCGCCTGAAAGAGGCGGCTGAGAAGGCGAAGATCGAGCTGTCGTCGACCACCCAGACCGAAATCAACCTGCCGTTCATCACGGCGGACCAGACCGGTCCGAAGCATCTGACCATGAAGCTGACGCGCGCCAAGTTCGAGGCGCTGGTCAACGACCTGGTCGAGAAGACCATCGAGCCGTGCCGCAAGGCGCTGAAGGACGCCGGCCTCTCCGCCGGTGAAATCAGCGAAGTGGTGCTGGTCGGCGGCATGACCCGCATGCCGAAGATCCAGGAAGTGGTGAAGCAGTTCTTCGGCAAGGAGCCGCACAAGGGCGTCAACCCGGACGAAGTCGTTGCCATCGGCGCGGCGATCCAGGCCGGCGTGCTGCAGGGCGACGTCAAGGACGTGCTGCTGCTCGACGTGACCCCGCTGTCGCTGGGCATCGAGACGCTGGGTGGCGTGTTCACCCGCATCATCGAGCGCAACACCACGATCCCGACCAAGAAGAGCCAGGTGTTCTCGACCGCCGAGGACAACCAGAACGCCGTCACCATCCGGGTCTTCCAGGGTGAGCGCGAAATGGCGGCCGACAACAAGCCGCTCGGCCAGTTCGATCTGATGGGTATTCCGCCGGCTCCGCGCGGCATGCCGCAGGTCGAGGTGACCTTCGACATCGACGCCAACGGCATCGTCAACGTGTCCGCGAAGGACAAGGCGACCAACAAGGAACAGCAGATCCGGATCCAGGCATCCGGCGGTCTGTCCGAGTCCGACATCCAGAAGATGGTGAAGGACGCCGAAGCCAACGCGGCCGAAGACAAGAAGCGTCGTGAAGCCGTCGACGCCAAGAACCACGGCGATGCACTGGTGCATTCGACCGAGAAGGCTCTGAGCGAGCATGGCGACAAGGTTGGTGAGTCCGAGCGCCGCGCCATCGAGGATGCCATGAGCGACCTCAAGGAAGCGCTGAAGGGTGACGATGCCGAGGCCATCAAGGCCAAGACCAACACGCTGGCGCAGGCTTCCATGAAGCTCGGCGAAGCGATGTACACCCAGCAGGCTGAGGCTGACGCCAAGCGCGATGCTGAAAAGGATGACGTGGTCGACGCCGAATTCACGGAAGTCGACGACGACAAGCCGAAGAAGTCGGCCTGATAGGCGAGCAGAACAATGGCCCTCATCCTGAGCAGCGCGGTGCGCATCTCGAAGGATGAGGGCCATTTTTTGTTAGACCGCCTTGTTAGGCGATGCTTGTTAGCCAAGTTTTGTTAGTGCGGGAGTTGCATCTTTATCGATGCGTTCTTCTGGGATGCTCCTCGGGATGAGGACCAATTTCGAGCGGATTGACTGATGTCCACCAAGCAATGTTACTACGACACGCTGGAAGTCGAGCGCACCGCCAATGATGCGGCTCTGAAGACGTCGTTTCGCAAGCTTGCGATGAAGTGGCATCCCGACAAGAATCCGGGGGATGCGTCTGCCGAAATCAAGTTCAAGGAAATTGCCGAGGCCTACGACGTTCTCAAGGACGGCGACAAGCGCGCGGCCTATGATCGTTATGGCCATGCCGCCTTCGAGCAGGGCCACGGTGGTGGGGGCGGTCCGGGCTTCGGCTCCGGCTTCGCCTCATCCTTCTCCGATATTTTCGAAGACCTGTTCGGCATGGCCGGGCAGCGCAGCGGCGGCCGCAGCGGCGGTCGCGAGCGCGGGGCAGATCTCCGCTACAACATGGAAATCACGCTGGAGGAGGCTTACTCCGGCAAGACCGCACAGATTGAGATTCCGGTCGCTGTGACCTGCGAAGCCTGCTCCGGTACCGGCGCCAAGACCGGCACCAAGCCGAAGGCCTGTTCAACCTGCGGCGGCGCCGGGCGCGTCCGCCAGGCCCAGGGCTTCTTTACGTTGGAGCGTACCTGCCCGAGCTGCCAGGGCCGTGGTCAGATGATCGAGGATCCGTGCCCGAGCTGCTCCGGCGCCGGCCGCGTCGAACGCGAGCGCACGCTCTCGGTCAATATTCCGGCAGGCGTCGAGGACGGCACCCGCATTCGCCTCGCCAACGAAGGTGAAGCCGGAACGCGGGGCGGACCGTCCGGCGATCTCTACATTTTCCTGTCGCTCGCGTCGCACGACTTCTTCCAGCGCGATGGCGCCGACCTGCATTGCCGCGTGCCGATCTCGATGGTGACCGCTGCGCTGGGCGGCGAATTCGAGGTGCCGACCATCGACGGCGGTCGCAACAAGGTCAAGGTTCCTTCGGGCACCCAGTCCGGTCGCCGTTTCCGCGTCACGTCAAAGGGCATGCCGGTGCTGCGCTCGCGCCAGACTGGCGACATGTATGTCCAGGTCGTCGTGGAAACGCCGCAGAACCTGACGAAAAAGCAGCAGGAGCTGCTGGCCGAATTCGAAAAACTGTCTTCGGGTGCAACGCAACCTGAAGCAGCGGGTTTCTTCACTAAGGTCAAGGACTTCTTCGGAACGCGGGCGGGCTCCTGACGTTGGAAGCTTGACCGTTTCTATTGTTGCCTATACCTCTTTATGACGAAATTCTGACGTTCCGCACGTTCCGCGGTCTGCCTGGAAGCGACATGCCTCTGCACTCGTCCGCGCGTACGTTGAAGAAGCCGCTCCGTCTCGACGACGAGGTCCGCTTCCTCCGTTCATGGATCGACAAACCTCTGCACATGGGCGCCGTGATGCCGTCGGGTAAAGCTCTTGCCCGCACCATGGCGCAATATGTCGATAACGACGCGACCGGTCCGGTCATCGAACTTGGACCCGGCACCGGCGCGATCACCTCTGCGCTCGTGGCGCATGGGGTGGACCAGAAGCGTCTGGTGCTCGTCGAATTCAATCCCACCTTCTGCGCGCTGCTGCGCGAGCGTTATCCGCAGGCGACGATTGTTCAGGGCGACGCCTACACATTGCGCGACACGCTGTGGGACGTCCTGAAAGAACCCGCTTCCGCCGTCGTCTCCGGCCTGCCACTGGTCACCAAGCCGATGCTGACGCGCCTCAAACTGATCCGCGATGCGTTCACGGCGATGAAGCCGAACGCGCCCTTCGTGCAATTCACCTATTCGGTGGCGCCGCCGATCCCCAAATCGCTGCCTGGCGTGTCCACAGAGGCCTCGGAGCGGATCTGGATGAACCTTCCGCCGGCCCGCGTCTGGGTGTATCGCAAAGGCTAGTGCCGGCCGCGATCGCGCGGCGGCTTCGCCCCGACGATCGGAATTATGGCTGCGATCAAGATCCTCGTTATTCCCGGCTCGCTGCGCACGGGGTCGCTGAATGCGAAACTGGCGGCCGTCGCCATCGATGCGCTGGTCCGCGCCGATGTCGATGCCACCAGGATCTCACTCGGCGACTTTCCGCTGCCGATCTATGACGGCGACCTCGAGAGCAACTCGGGCGTGCCGAAACATGCGCTCGATCTCAAGCGCATGATATCGGCGCATCATGGTGTGCTGATTGTGACGCCTGAATACAACGCGTCGCTGCCGCCGCTGGTGAAGAACACGATCGACTGGATCTCGCGCGTGGAAGACACGCATGAGAGCAAGGGCCAGGTGTTTCGCGAGCGGCCGTTTGCGATTGCGGCGGCTTCGAATGGGCGGCTTGGCGGTGCGCGCTGTTTGCAGGCCTTGCGGCTGGTGCTGTCGGCGTGTCGCGCGATGGTGATCCCGAACCAGCTCACGCTGGCTTTCGCCGGTGAGGCCTATGACGATATGGACCGGCTGAAACACGCCGCCGACAAGGATGCGATGACGGCGATGGTGCGCCAGCTTATCGATGTCGCGCAGCAGATGAAGTGAGACGAGATGACGTTGCAGACCATTGATCCCCGCGACCGCCTGATCGTCGCGCTCGATTTGCCGGATGTTGACGCTGCCGAAGCGATGATTGCGCGGCTCGGCGACAGCGTGACTTTCTACAAGATCGGCTATCAGCTCGGCTATGCCGGCGGCTTGCCGCTGGTGCGCAAGCTCGCCGATGCCGGCAAAAAAGTATTCGCGGACCTGAAGATGCATGACATCGGCAACACCGTTGCGCGCGGCGTCGAGAGCGTCGCGAAACTCGGCGCGACCTTCCTCACCGTGCATGCCTATCCGCAGACCATGCAGGCGGCGGCCAATGCAAGCAAGGGCTCAGGCCTGAAGATCCTCGCGGTGACAGTGTTGACCTCTTACGACAACGAGGATCTGAAAGCCGCGGGTTATCAGCTCGGTGTCAGCGATCTCGTCGCCGCGCGGGCGCAGCAGGCGCAGGCGCTCGGTATCGATGGTCTCGTTTGCTCGCCGGAAGAGGCCGCGAACCTGCGCAAGCACATCAAGCCCGAGATGTGTCTGGTGACTCCTGGCGTGCGCCCCGCGGGCAGCGATGCCGGCGATCAGAAGCGGGTCATGACACCCGCGCGTGCGATTGTGGAAGGTTCGGACTATCTGGTGGTCGGCCGTCCGGTGATGGAGGCTGCCGATCCCAAGGCTGCGGCCGAGGCGATCATCGCCGAGATCACACAGGCGCTGGCGAACAAGTAAGAGCGAGACGAGGGAGAAAGACGATGGCCAAAGCTTACTGGATTGCGCGCGTCGACGTGCACAATATGGACGGTTACAAGCAATACGTGGCCGAGAACGGCCCGGTCTTCAACAAATTCGGAGCCAAATTCCTGGTGCGCGGCGGCCAGTTCGAGGCCAAGGAAGGCACCTCGCGGTCGCGCAATGTGGTGCTCGAATTCAAGGACTACCCGACTGCGCTGGCCTGCTACAATTCGCCGGAATACCAGCGGCTGGTGGCCATGCGTAGCCCGCACGGTGAAAGCGATCTCGTGATCATCGAGGGGTACGACGGTCCGCAGCCTTGATCGGCGGGGCCTTAAGCATGTGTTTGATCTGATTGGTATCTAAGGACTTTAGGTACCGTGGATGTGTTGCCGCCGTGGCAGCGCGCCGCTATACCGCCTTAAGATACTGAGGATCGTTCAATGTCCGATATGAGACTGATTGTTGCTGGCGCCGGCGGCCGAATGGGCCGCGCGCTGATCCGCACCATTTCCGAAACCCCGGGCGCTGTCGTTGCCGGTGCGCTGGAAGCGCCGGGGTCCGCATTGCTAGGACAGGATGCCGGCGTGCTCGCCGGCCTGCCGGAGAATGGCGTCAAACTCTCGGCCGACCTCTGGACGCTGTCGAAGGATGCCGACGGCATTCTCGATTTCACCGTTCCTGCGGCAACCATCGCCAATGTTGCGATCGCAGCCCAGCGTGGCCTCGTCCATGTGATCGGCACCACCGGCCTGTCGGCATCGGATAACGCGGTGATCAAGAGTGTGACAGGTCAGGCCATCGTCGTGCAGTCGGGCAATATGAGCCTTGGCGTCAATCTGCTCGCCGCGCTGGTAAAGCGTGTCGCGCAGTCGCTCGATGACGGCTTCGATATCGAAGTGCTGGAGATGCACCACAAGGCCAAGATCGACGCGCCGTCGGGCACGGCTTTCATGCTGGGTCAGGCTGCTGCCGAAGGCCGCAAGATTCCACTTGAGCAACATTCGGCGCGTGGCCGCGATGGCCTCACCGGTGCGCGCAAGACCGGCGATATCGGCTTTGCGTCGCTCCGCGGCGGCACCGTCGCAGGCGACCACACGGTGATCTTCGCCGGTCCTCATGAACGCATCGAGCTGTCGCACAAGGCTGAGGATCGCCTGATCTTCGCCCATGGCGCACTGAAGGCGGCGATGTGGGCGCATGGAAAAAAGCCCGGTTTGTACTCGATGGCTGACGTGCTCGGCCTTGGTGAAATGTAAGAAGAACGAAACGGAATTCTCGATGAACGAACGTCTTCTCGTCCTCGTCCGTCACGGGCAGAGCGAATGGAATCTGAAGAACCTTTTCACCGGCTGGAAGGATCCTGATCTCACCGAGAAGGGCGTCGCCGAGGCCAAGGAAGCCGGCCGCAAGCTGAAGGCGCAGGGTCTGACGTTTGACGTTGCCTTCACCTCGGCGCTGACCCGCGCACAGCATACGCTCAATCTCGCACTGGAAGAGATGGGCCAGACCGGTCTGCCGATCACCAAACATCTGGCACTTAACGAGCGCGACTACGGCGACCTCTCAGGTCTCAACAAGGACGATGCCCGCGCCAAATGGGGCGAGGAGCAGGTCCATGTCTGGCGCCGTTCCTATGACGTGCCGCCGCCCGGTGGCGAGAGCCTGAAGGATACGCTGGCACGCACGCTGCCGTATTTCGTGCAGGAGATTCTGCCTTGCGTGCTGCGCGGCGAACGTACGCTGGTGGCGGCCCACGGCAATTCACTGCGCGCACTGATCATGGTGCTGGAGAAGCTGACGCCGGAAGGCATTCTGGCCCGCGAGCTCGCGACCGGCGTGCCGGTGATCTATCGGCTCAATGCCGATGCGACGGTGGCGTCGAAGGTTGATCTCGCGGGTTGAGTACTTTCAGTCGTCATTCCGACGAGCGAAGCGAGACCAGATTGCTTGGCTTCGCTCGCAGTGACGTGGCGAGGCATGACCTCTAACCAGCCCCGACCTGCCCGGCCTCCCAGCCGATCATCGCCTGTTTGCGGGTGATACCCCAATGATAGCCTGTCAACGCGCCGGATTTGCCGAGTGCGCGGTGACAGGGCACCACGAAGGAGATCGGGTTGCGGCCCACTGCGCCGCCTACGGCGCGTGAAGCCTTCGGCTTCTCGATCTTGCACGCGATGTCTGAATAGCTGACGGCGCGGCCCATCGGGATCTTCAGCAGCGTCTCCCAGACACGGACCTCGAAGTCGGTGCCGATTAGCACTACCCGCAGCGGCTCGTCCGGTCGCCACAGTTTGGTATCAAAGATACGCCGCGCCAGCCCGGCCGTGCCGGCGGTGTCCTCGATCAATGTGGCTGCCGGCCAGCGCCGGCTCAAGTCGGCGAAAGCGCGCTGTTCTTCGCCGGGGTCGGAGAATGCGAGACCTGCAAGGCCGCGATCGCTGGCGATCACGATCGCTGTGCCGAACGGCGAGGGATGGAAGCCGTAACGCAGCTCCATGCCGGCGCCGCCGGTTTTCCATTCTCCGGGTGACATCGCTTCATGGGTGACGAACAGGTCGTGCAGCCGGCCCGGGCCGGACAGGCCGGAGTCGAGCGCTGCGTCGAGGACGCTGGCGGAATCGCGCAGCAGGTGCTTGGCGTGATCGAGCGTCAGCGCCTGCATGAATGCTTTCGGTGTCAGTCCGGCCCAGCGGCGGAACAGGTGGTGCAGTTCGTCCGGCGTCACGCTCGCGGCGTCCGCCACGGCCTCGATATTGGGCTGGTCCCGCCACTGTGAGTGCATGAAGCCGATGGCACGGCGCACGGAATCGTAATCGCGCAGGGCCGCGTCGCGCTGGCCCGGCTTGATCGGGCGATGCTCAGTCATCGCTAGGTCTCTGGCAAGATTCATCATGATATCGATGTAGGCCTGCGCCCGTGCGCAAACCACCCGATTTCCGACCTGATATCACCACAGGCATCATGCCACCGGATTGTAGGTCGGGCCGCGTTTGGCTGCCTGCAAGGCAGCAATTAAGTCTTTGACGAAGCTTGCCTTTTCTTCCGCGCCCAGAAACCGCGCGATCGAGACCCGGCGGCCACGCGAGACCAGAAAAAGCTGCTCGATGCCGAATTCGGCGTGGCAGACCTGATCGAGCTGCACCCAGAGCGGATTGAACGCCCATTCCACGACGTCGCCCCGTGGGCTGACCCGGCGCACGCGGATTTCCGACGGCGTGACGGTGATCTCTTCGGTGGCCTCGGAGCGTCTGTCGTAGATCCTGAAGGCGATATAGATCGCCAGCAGGTCGAGTCCGAAAAAGCCGAGCACCGGCCAAGCGCCCATCAGCAGGAAGGCCATTCCTGCGCCGAACGAGACAGCGCTGATGAAACCCATAAGCACGAGGAAGCCCTTGCGACCCAGCGCGCGATGCGGACGCAACAGCGCGCTGAACAGCATCGGTTCCTGCAGGACGTCAAAGTCGTTGCCTGATGTCATGGTCCCTCAGTATATCCCTTTGATGCCGAAAATCACCCGCAAGCTCCCCGCCAGCACGAAATCCAGTCCTGCAAAGAAGGTTGTAGCGAAAGCGGTCAAGGCACCTGCGAAGAAGATAGCCAGGTCGAAGCCTATCAAGCTGAAACCCATCAAGTTGAAACCTTGGACCAAAGCCCAGGTCCATGAAGCCTTCTCGCGCTTCCGCAAGGCCAATCCCGAGCCCAAGGGCGAGCTTGAACATCTCAATCCCTACACGCTGCTGGTCGCCGTGGTGCTATCGGCGCAGGCGACCGACGCCGGCGTCAACAAGGCCACGCGCGCGCTTTTTCCCATCGCCGATACGCCGCAAAAGATGATCGATCTCGGCGAAGAGACGGTGCGCGAATACATCAAAACCATCGGCCTCTATCGCACCAAGGCGAAGAACGTCATCGCGCTGTCGGAAAAACTGATCCGTGATTTTGGCGGTGTCGTGCCGCGCACCCGTGCCGAGATCGAGTCACTGCCGGGGGCGGGGCGCAAGACCGCCAATGTCGTGCTCAACATGGCGTTCGGCGAACACACGATGGCCGTAGATACCCATGTCTTCCGCGTCGGCAATCGCACCAACATGGCGCCGGGCAAGAACGTGCTGGAGGTCGAGCTCGAGCTGGAGCGCGTGATCCCTCCCGAGTTCATGCTGCATGCCCATCATTGGCTGATCCTGCATGGCCGCTACACGTGTCTGGCGCGCAAGCCGCGCTGCGAGGTTTGCCTGATCAACGATCTGTGCCAGTGGCCGGAGAAGACGGTGGTCTAGGTCACCGTTAGTTTTGTCACACGTCCCGGTTCGATCAGCTCCGGCCGCGGGCCGCTCAATCGCTTGTGCATGTGAACCATGAAGGCCATGCCGAATAGCGGCGTGGCGAGGTTGACGATCGGAATCGAGACGAAGGCCGCGATGAATAGTCCGGCGGTGAACACCGTCGCCGCGTGATGCTTGCGCATCGCCTTGGCATCTGCGGGCGAGCGGAACCGCATGGCGGCGAGCTCGAAATATTCGCGGCCGAGCAGCCAGGCTGTGGCGATGAAGAAGACGATGAAACCGACACCGGCGAAGAACACGAAGGGTAGTGCGATCAGATAGACCACGATGGTCAGCAGCGCCGTCTTGCCACCTTCGGTGATGGCGAGCCCGAACGGCAATGCGACGCCGACACGCTCCGCAGGATAGTGCTCGCGCTCGACGATATCGGCGACGTCATCGACGAACACGCTGGCGACCAGTGACGTAATTGCCGGCATCAGAAAGATTGCGCCGGCGACGACGCTGAGACCGGCGGCGATCGACAAGGCCCAGGACAGAACATTGATCATCGTGTGATAGTCCGAGCCTATCGTGCTCTCGGCCCAGACGCCGCCCGAGGTGGCGGCCCAGTTCAATAGCCGCTGCATGCCGATCGCCAGTACAGTGATTAAAACCAAGGCAAGCCCGATCGACTTCCACAGGATGCTACGCATCGGTGGTGACAGAATTTGCGATAGCGCCTTGGCAGCAGCAACAAGCATCCGATTTTCTCCTGCAATTACGAAAACGTAACCGTTGCGAAGTTGTCAGACAAGTGCAGCGCAGCATCGACTTCTTCACTGGACGGATAAATAGAAAGAGGTAGTCTCAAGAAAAATAATCATCAGGGAGGACGACGTCTTGATCACCAAGGGTACCCGTGCGCTTGTTTTTGCCACCGCCGCTTCCGGCTTGTTTCTGACCGCAGCGCCCGCCTTCGCGCAGCAAAGCATCACCGTGTGGTTCAGCAAGGGTTTCTACAAATCCGAAGATGAATCGCTGCTGGCGGCGATCAAGAAGTTCGAGGACAAGACCAAGATCAAGGTCGAACTCTCGCAATATGCCATTCAGGACATGATCCCGAAGACTGTGGCGGCGCTGGATTCCGGCACGCCGCCGGATGTCGCCTATGCCGACACCTATGATGTGCAGGCCTCCGGCAAATGGGCCTTCGAGGGCAAGTTGGAAGATCTGACCGACATTCTCGCGCCGATGAAGGACAAGTTCGCGCCGAACACGGTCGAGACCGCCTACCTGATGAACGGTCAGACCAAGAAGAAGGCCTATTATGGCTTTCCGCTGAAGCAGCAGTCGATGCATGTGGAGATCTGGAGCGATATGCTCGAGCAGGCCGGCTACAAGGTCAGCGATATCCCCAAGGACTGGAAAGGCTATTGGTCGTTCTGGTGCGACAAGGTGCAGCCCGCTTACCGCAAGGCTACGGGCAGCCGTGCCTATGGCGTTGGTCAGCCAATGGGCGTGGAGTCCACGGACTCGCTGCAGTCGTTCTACACCTTCATGGACGCCTATAACGTCAAGCTGGTGGACGATGACGGCAAGCTGCTGGTGGATGATCCCAAGGTCAAAGAAGGCCTGATCGGCGCGCTCCGGGATTACACCGACACCTATGTAAAGGGCTGCACGCCGCCGTCCTCGACGACGTGGAAGGACCCCGACAACAATGTCGCCTTCCATAACAAGAGCATCATCATGACCCACAACTTCACGATTTCGATCGCGGCGAAGTGGTTCGAGGATTCGCAGAACCAGACGCTGACACCGGAGCAGCGCGCGGCCGGCAAGAAGGCCTATGAGGAAACGATCGTCACGGCATCGTTCCCGCTGAAGCCCGACGGCACGCCGATCAAGTATCGCTCCGACGTCAAGACGGGGATGATCTTCTCGCAGTCGAAGAACAAGGCGGGCGCCAAGGAGTTCGTCAAGTTCCTGATGGAAGAGGAAAATCTCGGCCCCTATGTCGAGGGCGCGCTCGGCCGCTGGTTCCCGGTGACGAAGGCCGGACAGGCAAGCCCGTTCTGGCAGGCCGATAAACATCGCAAGGCGGTTTACACCCAGTTCACCGGCGGCACCTCGTCGTTCGATTTCGTGAAGAATTACAAGTTCACGATCCTGAACAACGAGAACGTCTGGGCCAAGGCGATGAATCGCGTGGTCAGCGAGAAGGTGCCGGTTGAGAAGGCCGTCGATGAGTTGATCGCCCGCATCAAGGAAGTCGCGGGTTAGTCCGAGACAAAGCCGGCCGCCCCTCGCGGCCGGCTTTTGCAATGGTGCACAGCATGGCCACAATCGCCTACCCCGCTCCCGCCGAGACGCTGCCACGCCGGCCGTGGTCTGCGCGGCTGAGCACGCCGCAGGTCTGGGGCATCGTGATGATCGCGCCCTATCTGCTCGTGTTCCTGGCTTTCGTCGTCTATCCGATCGGTTATGGCTTATGGCTGGCGCGCCATCCTGCGAGCTATGTCGCGCTCTATAACGATCCGGTGTTTGCGCGCGCCGTCGTCAACACGCTGATCTTTCTTGTCATCGGCATCAATTTCAAAATGCTGGTGGCGCTGTTTCTGTCGGGCTTCTTCGTGCAGTCGCGCACCTGGATTCGCTGGCTGTCGGTGCTGTTCATCCTGCCCTGGGCTGTGCCGTCGATTCCGACCATCCTGTCCGTGCGATTCATGTTCAATCCCGAATGGGGCGTTATCAATAATCTGATTTTCAAATTCACCGGCGAGGATGGGCCCAACTGGCTGAATGACCCTGCCATGGGCCTGACGCTGGCCATTCTGGTGCACATCTGGAAGTCGCTGCCGTTCTGGACGCTGATCCTGATGACCGGGCGTCTGGCAATCTCGACGGACATGTTCGAGGCCGCCGATGTCGACGGCGCCAGCTGGTGGCAGAAATTCCGCTTCATCACCTGGCCATCGATGCAGACGCTGTATCTCACCTGCACGCTGCTTTCGATGATCTGGACGCTTGGCGACTTCAACAGCGTCTATCTGTTGACGGGAGGCGGGCCAGCCGATCTCACCCATGTTCTGTCCACGTTGGGGATTCGCTATCTCCGCCTCGATCAGCTCGACATGTCGATGGCATCCATTGTTTGCGCCATGCCGCTGGTGCTGCCGCTGGTCTATTTCATGATGAAACGGCTCTCTCGATGAAAGGGTCTCCGCGATGAGAGTGCCATCCCTGCGCGAAGCCGGCGCCGAAGCGCGACTGCTGCTGATCGGCATTCCGGTGCTGATCTGGACGCTGATTCCGATCTACCACATGTTCCTGTTCGCGATCTCGCCGAAGCAGGATGCGTTTGCGGGCAAGTTGTGGCCCGACCATCCAACGTTGAACAATTTCAGGATCGTGTTCAATCAGCAGCACTATTTTTTGCGCGATTTCTGGGCGCAGTTCGGCAATTCGGTGGTGATAGCAGTTGCCGTGGGCGCGCTGACACTCGTGATCGCAACATCGGCAGCCTTTGCAATTTCACGGCTGCGTGTGCGCGGCGGCCGAACGGTGATGAACCTCGCATTGTTCACTTACTTTATTCCGGCGGCGTTTCTCGCGGTGCCGATGTATCGCACGATGGGCAATTACGGTCTGCTCAACAATCACTGGTCGCTGATCCTGGCGATGGTCACCATTGCCTCACCCTACGCGATCTGGGTGCTCAAGCAGGCGTCGGACAAGCTGCCGCTTGAGCTCGACGAAGCCGCCATCATGGACGGCGCAACGCCGCTGCAACTGTTCCGCATGGTCTATGTGCCGCTGATGCTTCCGTCGCTGGTGGCCGTCGGTACCTACGCCCTGCTGCTTGCCTGGAACGAATATCTCTACGCATTCCTGCTGCTGTCGAAAGATACCGAGATCACGCTTCCTGTCGCACTCGGCAATTTCCTCGCCGCCGACGACTCGCCGTGGGAATTGCTGATGACCACCGGCTTCATTTACGCGTTGCCACCGGCCGCAGTCTATTATGTGTTCCGGCGCTATATGGTCGGCGGATTGACGGCGGGCGCGGTGAAATCCTGAGCCGGATCAGGCCACCAGCCTGATCCGGGGATTTATTATCACTTCCTCGCCAGGAAATTTCGTTTCCGCACCAGACGTTTCAGAACTGAGCGCCGGCGCGCTGATGGGCTCCGGAAACGGACCGAAAGCACCCGCTACCTCCGGGAGCGGCTTCTGCTTGTCGGCCCAATGCAGTGCCGTGTAGTCGAAGCCGAGTTCGATGGTTGGCTTGACCACTTCGAAATAGGGCGAGATGTCGAAATCCCTCGGCATATACAGCGAAGAATCGCGGATGTGCAGAATCTCGCGGCGTGCCTGACGGCTGCCGCCACGGGTGATCTTCGGCAGGATAGGATAGCGCACGGCATCGAAGGCCTGTGCGATCAATGCCGAGCAAATGATCTTGGTGGGATCGCCGGATCCGAAAGCGATCATGCGTCGCCGCCAGCGCTGCGGTATCGGTAGCGGAATCAGATACCGCATCAGATCCAGAATATTCTTGGTGTCGTAACCGAAGCCGATGCGGTTGATGGCATAGCGGCACACCGTGGTGCGGTCCTCATAGGACAGTCCGACCGGGCGGCAAACCCGCGTGTGATATGGAAAGTACTTCGACAGCGGCACAGACGTCACGCCTTCGCCGATATTGGCCTCGATGAGCACATGCGGTTCGCCATCGGGCTCCATCGCGCCTTCGATCGGCCCGACATAGAGCGCGGCGTGCGACCATGTCGATTGCGTCAGATACTTGATGATGCCTGAGATGTGGTTGTTGCCTTCGACCAGCAACACGTCGCCTTCCCGGATTACTTCGCGCAGGCGCTCAGGATCGCTCGGTGTAAACGGCTCATAGCCGGGCAGCTCTTTCTGCAGATACCTGGCGATCAGTTTCCCGACCGTATCGAGCATGAGGCCCATGATGGTTACTCCCCCGGTGCGATTCGTATCGACCGCTTTCCCTGGCTTCATCATGGTCGCAAGCCATTGCAATTTGGTTCATGCCTCTGCGGCACTGGTGACGATTGATTCACCACGACGGTTGCTGCACATCCTCGAATACGGCAAGGTTCGCGGGACGTTCTCATGCATCACAAAGTTTCGGAAACCATGTCATGACAATTTCGCGCCGCGATTTCCTGTCGGCGTCTGCGGCATTGACGCTTGCGCCGCTGTTTGGCGCAAGGGCATTGGCTGCGTCTTTACCGCGCGATGCTGACATTGTCGTGATCGGCGCAGGTGCGGCAGGCATCGCCGCAGCCCGCCGCATCCAGGCGGCGAACCGCAAAGTGATCGTGGTCGAAGCCTCCAACCAGATCGGCGGCCGCTGCGCAACGGATTCCACCAGCTTCGACGTTCCGTTCGATCGCGGGGCGCGCTGGCTGCACACGCCCGAAACCAATGCGCTGGTGAAGTTGGCGCGTCCTGCAGGTATTGATGTCGCACCGTCGCCGCCGAGCCAGAAGTTGCGCATCGGGCGTCGCAATGCCCGTGCCGGCGAGACCGAGGAATTGCTCGCCGCGGTAGTGCGCGCCAATCGCGCCATCGACGAGGCAGCGCGCCGTGCCGACATCTCCTGCGCTGCGGCGCTGCCGAAGGACCTCGGGGACTGGGCGGGCACGATCGATTTCTTGCTCGGGGCCTATGCGACCGGTAAGGACCTGAAGGATCTCTCGACGCTGGATCTTTCTCGCGCACAGGATCGTGCCATCGATGTTGCCACCCGCCAGGGGCTCGGCGCGCTGATGGGCAAACTCGGCGAGACCGTCCCGGTGGCGCTGTCGACGCCTGCGACGCGCGTGACGTGGAGCGGTCGTGACATCGGCGTCGAAACGGCATCGGGCCGCATCGGCGCGCGTGCTGTCATCATCACCGTGTCGAGCAATGTGTTGTCGTCCGGTGCGATCAAGTTCACGCCGGAACTGCCGAAGCGTCAGTTCGATGCCGCGGCAAAACTCAGTCTCGGCAGTTACGACCGCATTGCGCTGCAGTTTAATGGCAACCCGCTTGGGCTCGGTCGCGACGAGCTGATGGTCGAGCAAAGCATCAATGCGCGGACCGGTGCGCTGTTTGCGAACATTGGCGGGTCATCGCTGTGTACCGTCGATGTCGCTGGCGCATTCGGCCGCGATCTCGCAGCCCAAGGTGAAGCTGCGATGGTGGCTTTCGCGGTCGAGTGGTTGACGAAGCTGTTCGGCTCCGATCTCAAGGCGGCGATCAAGCGTTCGGCAACCACGCGCTGGAATGCATCGCCGTTCGTGCTTGGTGCCATGTCAGGCGCTGCGCCGGGCGGACAGGCTTCGCGCCGTATTCTCTCCGAACCGATGGGAAATTTGTTCCTCGCCGGCGAAGCCACGCACGAAACATTGTGGGGCACGGTCGATGGCGCATGGGAAAGCGGCGAGCGCGCAGCAGAGGCCGCGCTCAAGAAGATCGGCGCAATGAAAGAGCTCGAGCCGGAAAAGCCATTGCGGGTCAAGCAGCGTCGGCAGCGGTCGAGCGGAGGTGGGGCGGAGTAGTCGCGACGTGAGGCTGCGATTGGCGCTACACCGGTAGCGCCAGCTGCATCAGATCCTTGGCAACGATGATCTTGCCGGAAAAATTCTTTCGCGCGCCTTCGATCCAGTCCTCGTCCGTGACTTCGGGATCGTCGCCCGGCACGAAATGGCTGAGCACCAGCACCTTCACGCCAGCAGCGGCGGCGATACGTCCGACATCCTCGGTGGTGGTGTGGCTCTCCATCAAATGTTTTTTCAGTGTCGCGCCGTTCTTCGTCTTGATCACCAGCCGGTCAACAGCGGGCACGTAAAGGGCCTCATGCACCAGCACGTCCGCTCCCTTGGCGAACTCTGCGAGTTTCGGGTTGTAAGCGGTGTCGCTGGAGAACACGATGACGCCGTCGGGCGTCTCGAATTTGTAGGCGAAGTTGTCGACGATCGGCGGATGTGGCGTGCGGAACGCCGTCACCTTGACGTTGGCGGTCTGCAGCACCACGCCATCCTCCGCGATATCCTTGGCAATGAGCAGCGGCCGCGGATCGGGGCGACCTTCATCTTCGATGCGGGTATCAACGTCGAATTTGTTCAACTCCCAATAAGTCCGGGTCATTGCCTCGATGCCCTTGGGGCCGAACGAATGGATCGGTGTCGAGAGGCCTGCGGCCCAGGCGTTGTAGAACAGGTTACCGTATTCCAGATTGTGATCGGAATGGTGGTGACTGATGAAGATGTACTTCACCGAGGGAATCGGCACGCCGGCATTGACCAGTTGCCGGCTGACGCCCATGCCGCAATCGATCACGAACGGCGTGTCGTTGACCACAACGAGGTTGGCGGGATTGGATGCACCGACGCCGACGCGCGGGCCGCCCTTGGTGCCGAGAAATATGATCCTGGTGCGCGGTTTTGCCAGCGTCTGCGCCAGCGCGGGGCGCGCCGCGAAGACCACGGCGCCGGCAGCAGCAAACTTCAGCATGTCGCGGCGATCGATCATGGTCTTCTCCCGTTGTTCTTGAATTGGAGAGACCCTAGCGCCGCGCCGGCTGGCGCCGCAAGTCACGCAAGCGTCAGTGAACGATCCCGTCGAACAGCGGCAGGCTGATCAGCGCCGAGACGGCGATCAGCGTGTAGCAGATGCGGCGGAATAGCTCATCGCTGGCCTTGCCGAACAGTTTCGAGCCAATCCACAGGCCAAGCCCGAATACCGGCCCGGTGATCACGGCGAGTCCGAGGATGGCCGTGCTCCACAATCCGCCGATCGTGTAGCTGATGATGATCAGCACGTCGGCGATGGCGAAATACAGAATGATGTTTGCGCGCGTGACGGCGGCCACGGCCGCGTCACGTAGCCAATACATGACCACTGGCGGGCCGCCGAGCTGCGCCAGTCCGCCGAAGAACCCGGCGAGACCGCCAACGCTGACCGTCACCGGTACGGTCGGCTTGCCCGGATAGCGCCAGCCGGAGATCAGCAGTGTTAGCATCGTGACGATGAGCGCGACGATACCCCAGCGGATGGTGAGCGGATCGGCCCAGGCCAAGGCCATCGTGCCAAGCGGCACGCCGACCAACGCCCCCAGCGAAATGATGCTTACGTCGCGCCTGTCAGCGCGGCGGGCGGCATTGGGAATCAGAGTGAGCGTGGTCGAGAAGTCGATCAGCAGCAGCAAGGGCGACGCGATCTGCGCACCGACCACGCTCGAGGCGAGCGGCATGAAGATCAGCGCCGAACCGAAGCCCGAGAACCCGCGGGCCAGTCCGGCGATGAAGGCTGTCACCGTGATGAAGACGAGCGACGTGGTCGAGTATTGGACCAGCCCAAGCGTCTCCATCATGCGCGTAACGTACCGCCCGTTTTCTTCGTCACTTCAGCCACGATCTTCGCCGCCACCGCGTCGATTTCCTGATCGGTCAGGGTCTTCTCGCGTGGCTGGATCGTCACCGCGATGGCCACCGACTTCTTGTCGTCGTCGATGCCCTTGCCCTCATAGACGTCGAACACGGTCACACCGGTGACCAGCTTCTTGTCCACGCCGGCTGCGGCACGCACGATATCGCCAGACATGACCTTGCGATCGACGATGAAGGCGAAATCGCGCGACACCGGCTGGAACGCCGAAAGCTCGAGCGTTGGCTTGGCGCGCGTCGCCTTCTGCTTGGCGTCGGGAATGCGATCGAGGATCACTTCGAACGCCATCACCGGGCCGTCGGCACCGAGTGCCTCGAGTGCGCGCGGATGCAACTCGCCGAAATAGCCGAGGATGTTCTGCGGCCCGATCTGGATCGTGCCGGAGCGACCTGGATGCAGCCAGCCGGCACCACCGGCGACGATCTGCAATGCCTGCATCGGTGCACCCGCGGCTGCGAGAACTGCAAATGCATCGGCCTTGGCGTCGAGCGCGTTCGCAGCGCTGGCGCCTGACCAGTGACGGCCGTTGCCCGCCGACGATGCAAGGCCGCGCCGCACGCCGGAGGCGGCCATGAACTGATCCTGTGGGCGATCACCACGGAAGATCTGGCCGACTTCAAACAGTGCGAGGTCGGACGAGCCGCGATGCGCATTGGCCTGCGCTGCCGCGACAAGGCCTGGCAACAGGCTCGGGCGCATGTCGGAGAGGTCAGCCGCGATCGGATTGGCCAGCGCCAGTTCGGGCGCACCGCCGCCGAAGACTTCGGCGTGGGGCTTCGAAATGAACGACCACGTCACGGCCTCGACGAGACCACGCGCCGCCAGCCCGCGCTTGGCGCGCCGGGTACGCTGCTGAATCTGCGTCAGCACGGGCTTGCGCGGGGCGTCGCCACGTGGGAACGGCGTCATCGGCACCTTGTCGACGCCGACGATGCGCATGATCTCTTCGACGATATCCGCCTTGCCGGTCACATCGCTGCGCCATGATGGCACGGCGACTTTCACCACGGGGCCACTGCCCGCCACCATGAAGCCGAGATGCGTCAGGATGCGTCGCATCTCCGGGAATGGCACGTCGATGGCGGCGAGGCGCTTCACCTCGGTAATCGGGAAATCGATGAGGCGATCGTCGCCATAGCTCTTGCCGACCACGACGCTATCTGACGGCGTGCCGCCGCACAGTTCCATCACCAGCCTGGTCGCCAGTTCGAGGCCGGGCACCATGAAGGCCGGGTCGACGCCGCGCTCGAACCGATAACGCGCATCGGAATTGATGCCGAGCCTGCGGCCGGTCTGCGCGATATTGATCTCGTTCCACAGCGCGGATTCGATCAGGACGTCGGTGGTTTCTTCCGAACAGCCCGACGCTTCGCCGCCCATGATGCCAGCGAGCGACTCGACGCCATGGTCGTCGGCGATGACGCAGGCCTTGCTGTCGAGCGTATAGGTCTTGCCATCCAGCGCGAGCAGCGTTTCGCCGTCGCGGGCACGGCGTACCACGATATCGCCCCTCACCTTGGACGCGTCGAACACATGCAGCGGACGTGCGCGGTCGAAGGTCAGGAAGTTGGTGATGTCGACCAGCGCATTGATCGGGCGCAGACCGATCGAGGTCAGCTTCTTCTGCAGCCACTCGGGAGAAGGGCCGTTCTTGACGCCGCGCACGAGACGCAGCGCGAAGCCCGGGCACAATGTGGCGTCTTCGACGGTGACTTTGATGGGGCAGGGGAATTCCCCCTTGATCGGCTTGATGCCGGGATTCTTGAACACGCCCATGTCGGCCGCGGCAAGATCCCTGGCGATGCCGGATACGCCGGTGCAATCCTGGCGATTGGGCGTCAGATTGATCTCGATGACGGGATCGCCGAGCTTGGCCCAATCGGGATAGATCGCGCCGACAGGCGCATCGGCAGGCAGTTCGATGATGCCGTCGACATTGTCCGGCAGGCCGAGTTCACCGGCCGAGCACAGCATGCCCTGGCTTTCGACACCGCGGATATTGCCGAGGCCGATGGTGAAATCCTTGCCCGGGATAAAAGTACCCGGCCTGGCGAGGACGGTCTTCAGGCCCGCACGCGCATTCGGCGCACCGCAGACGATCTGCAGCGGCCTGTCGTCGCCGGCATTGACGGTACAGACACGCAGGCGGTCAGCATTGGGGTGCTGCTCGGCCGTGACGATCTCGGCGATCGTGAACGGCTTCAGAAGCTTCGCCTTGTCGTCGATATGCTCGACCTCAAGCCCGATCATGGTGAGTTTGTCGGTCAGCGTCTCGAGCGACTCGTCGGTGTCGAGATGATCCTTCAGCCAGGAGAGGGAAAATTTCACGTGCTCAGTCCTCCGGCCAGCGTCGGTACTTCAAGCGGCTTGAAGCCGTAGTGATTGAGCCAGCGCACGTCGCCTTCGAACAGCTGGCGCAGGTCGGCCATGCCGTATTTCAGCATCGCGATACGGTCGATGCCCATACCCCAGGCGAAGCCTTGATACACATCGGGATCAATGCCGCAGGCCCGCAGCACATTTGGATGCACCATGCCGCAGCCGAGAATTTCGAGCCAATCCTCGCCTTCGCCGAAACGGATCTCGTTCTTGTCGCGACGGCACTGGATATCGACTTCCAGCGACGGCTCCGTGAACGGGAAGAACGACGGGCGGAAACGCATATTGACGTTATCGACCTCAAAGAACGCCTTGCAGAATTCGTGCAGGATCCATTTGAGGTGACCGAGATGCGAGCCCTTGTCGATGACCAGGCCTTCCACCTGATGGAACATCGGCGTGTGGGTCTGGTCCGAGTCGCTGCGATAGGTGCGCCCCGGGCAGATCACGCGGATCGGTGGTTGCTGGCTCAGCATGGTGCGCACCTGCACGGGGGACGTATGCGTGCGCAGCAGCAGGCGCGAGCCGTCTTCCTTCGGATTGAAGTAAAAGGTGTCGTGCATCTCGCGGGCCGGGTGGCCCTCGGGGAAGTTCAGCTTGGTGAAGTTGTAGTCGTCGGTCTCGATATCCGGACCCTCGGCGACGGCGAAGCCCATATCGGCGAAGATCGTCGTCAGCTCGTCCCAGGTCTGGCTGAGGGGATGAATGCGGCCGAGTTCGGCGGGACCATCGCGCAGCGGCAGCGTGACGTCGATGGTCTCGGAAGCGAGACGTGCATCGAGGGCGGCGGATTTCAGCACATCGCGGCGCGCGGTCAGCGCCTGCGTAACGGTGTCCTTGGCCAGGTTGATGGCCGCGCCTTCGGTCTTGCGTTCTTCCGGCGTCATCTTGCCGAGAGTCGACAACAGCGCGGAGATCGAACCCTTCTTGCCGAGCGCGCCGACACGGACGGCTTCGATGGCTGCTTCGTCGGAAGCATTGGCAATATCGGCCAGGATATTTTGTTGGAGTGTCGTCAGATCGGACATCAGCAACCTCGATGAGAGAGGCGGGCGCCTCTTGCTGTCTTCGCGTCCGACGGAAGGCCGGGCACCAGCTTCTACAGCACGGGTATCACAGGGATTAAGACGTCAATGGCCGGGACAGGAGCGTGTGAACGCTTCTGCCCGGCCATGACAATGTCGATGAATACGCGGAGCGTAGAGAGCTTAGGCTGCGAGAGCAGCCTTGGCCTTCTCGGCAATCGCGTTGAACGCCGCCGGCTCGTTGATCGCGAGATCCGAGAGCACCTTGCGGTCGACAGTCACGCCGGACTTGGCGAGACCGTTGATAAACACGCTGTAGGTCATGCCGAGCGGACGGACGGCAGCGTTGAGACGCTGGATCCAGAGCGCGCGGAACGTACGCTTCTTGCGCTTGCGATCGCGGAACGCATATTGGCCGGCCTTGTCGACGGCGGCCTTGGCGGCGCGGATGGTATTCTTGCGGCGACCACGGAAACCCTTGGCGGCCTTGTAGACTTTCTTATGCTTGGCGTGAGCCGTCACACCGCGTTTTACGCGAGCCATGACTGATCTCCTTCATCTGAAATAACAAAAGGGGTGATATCCGCCGCAATCAAGCGGCGTAAGGGCGATCAGGCGTTTGGCAGAAAGTACTGCTTGATGTTGTCGCCATCGGTCTTGAACAGCACGCGGGTGCCGCGGAGCTGACGAATCTGCTTCTTCGTCCGCTTGATCATACCGTGGCGTTTGCCGGCATGGGCGGCCATAACCTTACCCGTTCCGGTAACTTTAAAGCGCTTTTTGGCGCCCGACTTGGTCTTCAGCTTGGGCATTTGGCTCTCCTATGGCCACGCAGAAAGCGCCCCGAGGGGCGTTGCGTAGGCTAAAATGCTCGTTAGAGCGTTGAAAATGCTCAACTAACCGCCGTTTGCGGAAAGTCAGCACAGTCGTCGACACGGCAGCCCTTAATCAGCCGGGCGACGAAGGTTGGGCTTATGGCAGAGGAATGCCCCGATGGCAACGATTAACGCGGCTCAACACTCTGTTTAGCGCATGGCTTCAGGCTGGTCCGAACGGGCCCGGATGCCTATGTAACCCGAACCAGAGAAACAAAGGGACGACGACAATGGCCCGGAATACACGTGCCGCCGCAAGGGCGGTTGCCATCCAGCAAAATGCTGCTGCTCAGACCGCCACCCGCTGGATGTTCGTCGCCGCGGGTCTTGCCGCCGCCATCGCGCTGGCCGGTGCACTCGCCCTCGTCTCGGGCTGACCCGCCCGTCTTCGATAGATCTCTGAAAACTCTTCCAAAGAAAAAGGCCCGCCAAGACTGACGGGCCGAAATCCCTCGTTGCCAAGTCGCCGCTGTGATCAGCGCGGTGCCAGCACCATCACCACCTGACGACCTTCGAAGCGCGCGTCCTGCTCCACCTTGGCGTATTCGGCGACGTCTGCTTTGACCTTGTCGAGCAGCTTGGTGCCGATTTCCTGGTGCGCCATTTCGCGGCCACGGTAGCGCAAGGTGATTTTGACCTTGTCGCCTTCCTCGAAGAAGCGCTGCATCGCGCGCATTTTCACGTCGTAGTCATGATCATCGATCATCGGGCGGAGCTTGATCTCCTTGATTTCGACGATCTTCTGCTTTTTGCGGGCCTCGGCGGCCTTCTTCTGCGCCGAATATTTGAACTTCCCGTAGTCCATGATCTTGCAGACGGGAGGATTCACGTTCGGCGAAATCTCGACCAGATCCATACCGGCTTCCATTGCCATCTTAATCGCAGCAATGGTTTCCACGGTGCCGTGGTTGAGGCCGGTCTGATCAATCAGCTGGATCTGCAGATTGCGAATTTCATCGTTGGTGCGCGGCCCGTCTTTGGTTGCGGCGGGCGGGGCTCTGTTGGGACGGCGAATGGGTAACTCTCCAATGTTGTGAAGGAAGGCCGCAGTGTGAAGGAATAAGGCGTTTCGAGCAAGCAAACTCACGCCATATGGCGCCAAATCACTCAAATACGAGGCAATTTCGTCACGCGAAAGGCCACTACGCGTCGCGCCCCGCTGACATAGCTCAAATAGAGTTCTCCGGATCGTTCTGCAAGCCGCGGTTGATGGAAGCGCAACGCGGCACTGGGGTGGGTGTTCCCGAGGATATGGAGGTTTAGGGATCGGCGTTGACGATCCCGACCTGCTCAATCAAACAGCAAGCGGCATTTTGAGGTCGAACAAGGATAGTTTGATGAGCACAACGGTATCGACCGACCCTACCTTCATCACTGTCGGCACCGCCGGCAACAATCGCCAGATCGCCATGCGGGTCCGCGATGGCGGAACACCGGGCTTGTTCTGGATGAGCGGCTTCAAATCCGACATGCAGGGCGGCAAGGCGGTCGCGCTCGATGCCTGGGCCGCCGAGCACGGCCGGGCCTGTGTACGTTTCGACTATTCCGGCCACGGTGAATCCGGCGGCGATTTCGTCGATGGCACCATCGGTCAATGGCTGGAGGATAGCCTCGCGGCGTTCGATGCGGCCTGCCAGGGTCCGCAAGTGGTGATCGGCTCGTCGATGGGGGGCTGGATGGCGTTGCTGCTGGCGCGTGCGCTGGCCCGGCGCGGCAAAGTAGGGCGCGCGACGCTGAAGGGCTTGGTGCTGATCGCGCCGGCGCCGGATTTCACCGAAGAGCTGATGTGGAAGGGCTTCTCTCCGGAAATTCGCGCGGAGATCGAGGCTAACGGCCAATGGCTGCGCCCGTCGGAATATGGCGAGCCCTATCCGATCACGCGACAGTTGATCGAAGAGGGACGCAATCACCTGCTGCTCGGCGGCACGATCGATGTCGGTTGTCCCGTCCGGATCTTGCAGGGCCGGCAGGACCCCGACGTGCCGTGGCAACACGCTTTCCGATTGGCAGAACGGCTGCCGAGCGAGGATGTCGTGTTGACCATGATCCAGGACGGTGATCATCGGCTGTCGCGCCCGCAGGACATTGCGCGACTATTGTCGGCCGTGGCGGAGTTTTGATTGCGTCACCCGCGCCGTTGAATAGGCTCGCCTGAAAAGAGCGATCAATCAGCGGGAGGAACTTGGGATGGATGCCACGGCGATGCTGCGCGCATTTTGCGATGCTGTCGAACAGCGTGACGGCCAGAGCTTCGCGGCGCTCTTTACCGAGGACGGCGTCTATCACGACGTCTTTTACGGGGCGTTCGAAGGCCGCGCCAAAATCGCCGACATGGTCGATGACTGGTTCTATCGGACCGCCGACGATTTCCGCTGGGACATGCACAGGCCGGTAAGCGACGGTACCACGCTCTATGCGCGCTATACGTTCAGCTATCGCTCGAAACTCCCCGAAGCCGATGGCGGTCGCGCGATGTTCGAGGGCGTTGCGATCATGACGCTGCGTGACGGCAAGATCGTGAGCTATCACGAAGTGGCCAATACGGCGCCGGCCTTCGTCGATCTGCATTTCGCGCCGGACCGCATCGCCAAGATCGTCGGTAAGCAGGGGGCAGCGCTTAAAGCGCGGCCGGAGATGGCGCGGCATCTGACAAACTGAGCGCGAGTTGCCATTCGTCGCAGACGCTCTCGTCCTGTTCGGCATCGGCGAGTTTCGAGGCTACCGCAGCAAATTCGTCCGCAGTCATCAATTGCGACAGCGCCCATATCGCAGCCCCGCGCACCACTGGGCTTTCGTCATCGAGCAGCCGCTGCGCTTCGCTCATCAGCGACAGGTCGTCCGAATTGCCAATGGCGATCAGCACGTTGCGGATGAATCGGTTGCGGCCGATGCGCTTCACGGGCGACTTCGTGAAGAAGGTCCGGAAAGCCGCATCGTCGAGCCGCGCCAATTCAGCTAGCGGCGGCGCACGCAATTCATCGCGCGCGGCGAGTTTGATCTCGCGGCCTTCTTGCGCAAACTTGTTCCATGGGCAGGCCGCGAGGCAATCGTCGCAGCCATAAATGCGGTTGCCCATGGGTTTGCGGAACTCGCGGGGTATCGGGCCTTTGTTCTCGATCGTGAGATAGGAAATGCAGCGTCGCGCATCGAGCTTGTAGGGCGCGGGAAAGGCCGCGGTCGGGCAGCTGTCGAGACAGGCCTGGCACGAGCCGCAATGATCGACCGCGCGCGCGTCGGGCGGCAGTTCAACTGTGGTGAAGATTGCGCCGAGGAACAGCCACGACCCGAATTCGCGCGACACGAGATTGGTGTGCTTGCCCTGCCAGCCCAGACCGGCCGCGCCGGCAAGCGGCTTCTCCATCACGGCAGCCGTATCGACGAATACTTTGACGTCGCCGCCAGCCTGCGCGATCAGCCAGCGTGCCAAAAGCTTCAGGCGTTTCTTGATGAGGTCATGATAGTCGTCGCCGCGGGCATAGACCGAGATCGCGGCATGCGAGCGTTGCTTCAGGATTTCGAGCGGGTTCTCGTCCGGTCCGTAATTGACACCGAGCATGATGACGGAGCGGACGTCCTGCCACATTACCTTCGGGTCGGCGCGACGGGCGGGATTGTCGGCCAGCCACTCCATGTCGCCATGGGCGCCGGTATCAAGAAATTCCTGCAATCGCTCGCGCACGCCTGCAATGGCATCGGGATCGGTGATCCCGATCGAATCGAAGCCGAGCGTCAATGCTTCGCGGGTCAGCGTCTCCCTGAGATCCGTGGGAAGCGTACCGTGTTCACCGTCAGCGGTTGTGCTCAGAAATCGAGATCCACGTAGGTCCGCGATGCTGGCACGCCCGCCAGCCACTCGCTCAACAGCGGTCGGAACGACGGACGGGATTTCACCCGCGCGTACCACGCCTTCGCTGCGTCGTCCTCGCTCCATGGCACATCGCCCAGATAGTCGATCGCCGACAGATGGGCTGCCGCGACCAGATCCGCATAAGTCAGTCGGTCACCGGCCAGGAAATTGCGCGTCCGCGCCAGCCAGCCGATATAGGCCAGATGATAGCGCACATTTGCGGTGGCTGCGCGAATCACATCCATCGCCGGCGCACCGCCGCCAACTTCTTCGCTCATGAAGCGCTTGTAGATCCGTTCCGTGACCAGAGGGCCGGACGCTTCCTCGAAGAACTTTTCGTTGAACCACGCCATCAGCCGGCGCACTTCGATGCGTTCCGCCATCGAGACCGGCAGTAATCGGCGGTCTCCTAAGTCTGGCCCATGTGTTTCGTCGATATATTCGGCGATGATCCCGGCACCGGGAATGGGCGGAAAACCGTCGGTGAGCAGCACAGGCGTAGTTCCCGCGGGATTGAGCGCCAGGAATGCCTCGCGCCGATCCCACGGCCGTTCGTCCACCAGCGTGAGGTCGAGTCCGTATTCGCCGAGTACGAGACGAATGAAGCGGGAATGCGGGCAGAACGAATGATGGTAAAGCGTGTACATGCGGGCCTTGATAGTTATGCGATCTTAAGAAAGCGTCTCGGTTGCGTCGGTGGTAAAAGTGTCACGCGGCGCGCGCCAAACTAGCGAAGCTTGGCTCTGAGGCAACCCGCGAATGTGATGGTATTTGCGATTGCAGCAATGGTGGGAATAGGCGAGAAGAACCCGGCTTTTTCAGGCCCACACTGACGAAGGACAGATAAGCAGATGATGTCTGATGCGATAAGGGCGGTGATTCTCGGCATTGTCGAGGGCGTCACCGAATTCCTGCCGGTTTCCTCCACGGGGCATCTCTTGCTCGCAGAGCGCTTCTTTGATCTGGGTGAGGATAATTTCTGGAAGAGTTTCGCCGTGCTGATTCAGCTCGGTGCCATTCTGGCGATCCTTGCAATTTACTTCGGCAAATTGTGGCATATCGCGCTGGATCTGTTCAAAGGCGATGCTGCGGCGCGCCGTTTCGTGATCGGCGTCCTCGTCGCATTCCTGCCCGCCGCGATCATCGGCGCCGCCGCCGGCGGCTATGTCAAAAGCTATTTGTTCAATCCGTGGGTCGTGTGCTTTTCGCTGATCGTCGGCGGCGCGATCCTGCTCTGGGTCGATCAGCTCGATCTTGAGCCGGTCCATCACGATGCCACGACGTTCCCATTGCCGATGTATTTGAAGATTGGTCTGGCGCAGTGCGTGGCGATGATTCCAGGCGTGTCGCGCTCCGGCGCGACCATCGTCGGCGCCATGTTGCTCGGCGCCGAGAAGCGCGCAGCGGCGGAGTTCTCGTTCTTCCTGGCGATCCCGACCATGGTCGGCGCTTTCGTCTATGATCTCTACAAGAGCCGCGCCGATCTCTCGGTCGATCACGGCACGATCATCGCCATCGGCTTCGTGGTGTCGTTCATCACGGCGATCATCGTGGTGAAGAGCTTTCTGGGCTACGTCACGCGCCACGGCTTCACGCTGTTCGCATGGTGGCGCGTGATAGTCGGCACGCTCGGTCTGATCGCGCTGGCGCTGGGTTACTAAAATTCCGTGTCATCCCCGCCTGGCACGCCGAAGGCGTGCGTGGAGCGAGGATCCACAACCACGGCCCCGGTGGTTAGAACGGCGAGGCCGTAATTGCTGCGCTTGAATGAGATCGACAACGTGTCTGGTTCCCCGCCTGCGCGGGGACGACATCGTCAGTTTATGCCGTTATGCGCGAACTGGCCGGTCGCGCGGAAACGCCAGAGATATTGTGGCGCAATGGCTTCCAGCGAATCGGCGGGGATGCCGAGGCCATCCAGCGTCAGGCCGGCCGCCTTGGCTGCGTCCGACACCACATTGTCGACACCAAGCATGGCGACCTGATCCGGCGTCAGCTTGAAGTCGCCGGGCGCGAATTGCAGGAAATACGACTGGAGCTTGGCGATGCCCATCGGCACCGGCAGCGTCATGCGCTTGCGTTCGATGGTCTTGAGAATGATGTCGATGATTTCACTCATCGTCAGCACCTCCGGACCGCCGAGTTCATAGGTGGCGCCCGGCTTGGTCTTGCCGTCGACGGCATCGGCCGCCGCCTGGGCCACATCGCCCACATAGACCGGCTGCATTTTCGTCGTGGCGCCGAATACCGGCATCACCGGGGCCATCCGGGCGAGATTGGCGAATCGATTGGTGAATTGATCCTCGGGGCCGAACACGATCGACGGGCGCAGGATGGTTGCCGATGGCACGGCTGCCAGCACCACCTGCTCGCCGGCCGCCTTGGCGCGGGCATAGGCCGATTCAGAATTGGCATCGGCGCCGATGGCAGAAAACTGCACCATCCGCGCGCCGATTTCGGCGGCGGCCTGCGCCACCGCGCCGGCGCCCCGCGCCTGCACGGCATCAAAGGTCTGTGCGCCGCTCTCGGTCAGGATACCCACCAGATTGACGACGATGCTGGCGTCGCGCATCGCGGCCTTGATCGAGGCCGGGTGGCGCAGATTGGCCTGAACAATGTTGATCTGTCCGACACGGCCAAGCGGCTGCAGGTGGCCGGCCAATTCCGGGCGGCGCACCGCGACCCTGATCCGGTATTGGCGCTTGGCCAGCGCGCGGACCACATGGCGTCCCACGAAGCCGGATCCGCCGAAAACCGTGACGAGGGTGTCGATGGGGGCAGCCATGGATCAGTTCCTTGAGTCAGTCATGCAAGGGCAAAACGGGGGAATTTGGACCAATTCGCGATACGCCAACGCGCGGGGCCTGTACAGCGGATTTGGAATTGAACGAAGCAATTTGACAAGCGCGTAACGGCCCCCTACTAACCGCGCCACGTGCCTCGCACGTGCCCAGGTGGCGGAATTGGTAGACGCGCTGGCTTCAGGTGCCAGTGGCTTAACGGCCGTGAAGGTTCGAGTCCTTTCCTGGGCACCACTAACTTCTTGATGTGAAGCAATTCCAAGAAGTTAAGCCCGATCAGAGTGTTGCGTCGGCCCCGGCTGTGTAACAATGGGGCGTAACATTGCTGTACGCCGGGATGGTTCTCCTAAACTCGCTTTTCCTTCAGCGAAACCCGTTAAGCGCAACGATCCGGCGCCGAGCTTGTGTCGGCTTCCCGGAGGCCGCTGTGTTCGGTCCAATGGTTATAGGAAGTTAACGCCCAGGGCCGGTTGCGAGCAGCGATCACCCAGCACGGGGATGCGCCAAGCACTCCCGGTCGAGGGGGGGCGTTCACAGATTTTCGCCAATAATCCCGAGGGTGACGGTTGACGACGGAGGGCCGCTCTCATGCTGCGGCATGGGCTTCTGCCTGGTCCTGCCGTGAGGCCCGACGGCAGGCGTGCCTCAGCGCAACGAGCCGTGTCGGGGAGTGAGCGATCACAGTGCGAGCCTTTATCCCTCCAATGGAAGAAAGGCGGTCGCCGGATCGCAATTGGCGCAAAATGGCAAGACCGATGATCTGCCTATGCTCGAAATGGCCCCCACGTTAGTCAGATGAATGAAAAGGTACGTCCATGCTCCGCTCCGTTGGCATCAGTCTCGCATTTGCTTCGGTTGCACTGATCGGTGGAGCATTTGCCCAGGCGCCAGCCAGCAAAATGCCGGTCACCGTTGACAATTTCACCCGCGCTGAGACCGATCATTACCTCGCGGCGAATGCAAAGGCCGTAGGCGGGCTGGGCAAGTTTCAGCACTCCCGGGAGCCCGCATCGATCGATAAGCAAACGGTCATTCGCATGAACCGGGATACGCTGTATTCGTTTGCCGTATTTGATCTTGCCGGCGGGCCGGTAACGCTCTCGCTGCCGGACACGGGCAAGCGTTATATGTCGATGATGGTCGTCGATCAGGATCACTACCTGCCAATCGTCGCCTACGGCACGAAGCCGGTTACGTTGACGCAGAAATCCGTCGGCACCCGCTATGCCTTCGTCGCTGTCCGGACGCTGGTCAATCCCAATGATCCGAAGGATCTCGACGAAGTCCACAAGCTTCAGGACGCCATCAAGGTTAGCCAGAAGGCAACAGGCAAGCTCGACCTTCCAAACTGGGATGAAGGGAGCCTGACGGACGTCCGCAATGCGCTGCTCGGACTGGCAAAGTTCCAGACGTCGTTTCGCGGTTCCTTTGGCGCCCGCGGCCAGGTCGATCCGATCCAGCACCTGATCGGCACGGCTGCAGGGTGGGGTGGCATTCCGGACAAGGACGCCATCTACGTAAGCTTCACGCCTGCGAAGAACGACGGCAAGACGGTCTACATCTTCAATATGCCGAAGACTGTGCCTGTGAAGGATTTCTGGTCGGTCAGCGTGTACAACGCGAAGGGATTCTTCGAGAAAAACGAATACAATGCCTATTCGATCAACGACATCACCGCGAAGAAGAATGCTGACGGCTCGGTGACCGTCCAGTTCGGCGGCTGTGACGGCAAGATCCCCAACTGTCTGCCGATCGTTGAAGGCTGGAACTACACCGTCCGGCTTTATCGGCCGGAGCAACCCCTTGCCAGCGGCGAGTGGAAACTCCCGGAGGCCAAGCCCTTAAACTGAGCCTCAAGCTGAAGGACTGAGCACACCCAAGCCCCGCACCGTCATCCCGATACGCCGACTGGCGTGTCCGAGGCCGCGCAGAAACACGTCAAGGCGACACCCGGTTTCCCCGCCGGGATTGCTCGCGAAACTGTCGCGGCGCCACACCGGCAATACGGCGGAAGGCGCGGCTGAAGTGTGCCGGATCCGTGTAGCCGGAAGAAAAAGCGATATCGATAATCCTGGCATCCGTGTCGCGCAAAAGTTTGCTCGCATTCTCATATCTGACGGTGTCGAGCAGATCTGAATAGCTCAGGCCGACATGCGCGAGCTTGCGCTGAAAGCTTCGTGTGCTGACGCCCGCCATTTCAGCGACTTCGGCAAGAGCTGGAATTCCGTCGTCCAGATAGGACGGCAGCATCAGTTTCAGCAGCTCAACGATGTCATAGCCTGAAGGGCCATCCTCGTGAGCGTGCGGCGCAGGGCTTAAATCTTTCCGACGGTTGGCGAGACTGAGGTGCGAGATCGGCAAGTCGATCCACGCGGCATGCTGCCCTGACAGGAATCGCACAGTTGGCCACAAGGATTGCGTCGCCGGACGCGGCGTGTAGCGCGCTTCAAAGGCGATCGTTGCCGGCGTCCAGTCGGGCCCCGCGAATTGCCGCACGATGTGTATGGAGAAAATGTTCTGGATCCATTGCAGATGCTCCATATGCAGGAGCCCCTCTGTCCCGGCGAGCCTGCTGCAAATCCGCACGTGGTCGTCATCGTGCTCAATCCACATGCTCAGAATCGTATCCTCCCGCGGCGCCCATGTGCAGGCGTGTCGCAGGGCAACGAGCAGCGTCGGGGAGTGCGCGATCAGGGCCCGCGTTTTCTCGCGCATATGGGAGAAATGCAGCCGCTGGCTGGCCAGGAAGCCGAATTCTTCAATGCCCTGGCTTCTCCGCGCTGTTTCCATGAAACGGATTGCGGGCATCAGCGGGACATAGAGATCGCTCTTGTCCTGCAGAGATGACGGAAGCCGAAACTTTGTCAGAAGCGAACTTGTCGGCGCACCGGTCTCATCGAGAATCCCGACGAAGGGCAGAAGAAACTGGCAGCGCGTTAAAGGGATATTAGCCATTGGGTCTCGTCGCGATCATCAGTCAGCACTTTTCATCAGCCACAATTTCATTCGAATCGCTACTGGCGAGCCCGGAGAATGTCACCGTTGTCTTGCCGGCACCTGTCGGCCTCGAATTGCAACGGTCGCCGCGTCGAGTGCATGCGGCAAGAATTCACCTGCAAATGACATGATCGGCAGCGATTGGCGCGAAGTGGCAAGACGGCCGGCCCTCGTCTGCACGAAATGACCCGGACAGGGTGCACCTGTCGATCGGAAGGCAACCGGGCCGGGCGCAGGCCCCGGCTCCCCCAAGATTCCGCCCACGGAACGTCGGCACCGGCCCGGCTTTGCTTCCACCTTCACAATGAATCCGACAAGTAAACTGGAACCACCATATTGAGAACGCTGACCTGCGCCGAAACGGCTCAGACGGATTTGCGATCGGAGCGTGTACGAGACGGCATGATCTTCGTGAGTGCCGGAACGTTCTGGATGGGTTCGGATAGGCACTACCCCGAAGAGAGGCCTGCTCACCGCGTCAGTGTCGATGGTTTCTTCATTGACGAGACTCCTGTCACCAATACTCAGTTTGCCGAGTTCGTGGCCGCAACCGGATATCGCACGGTTGCCGAATCCGTGCCCGATCCAAAAGACTATCCCGGCATAATGCCGGAGATGTTGTATGCGGGCTCGCTGGTTTTTCGCGAGCCGACCGGGCGTGTCGGTCTTGATGACTGGTCGCAGTGGTGGTCGTTTCTCGAGGGCGCCAACTGGCGTCGTCCCTATGGTCCGGTTAGCAGCATCGAGGGACGAGATGATCATCCCGTCGTCCACGTCACCCACCAGGACGCGCTGGTCTATGCACGATGGAAGGGCAAGGATCTTCCTACAGAAGCCGAGTGGGAGTTCGCCGCCAGAGGAGGCCTCGAACAGGCCGAATTCGCATGGGGATCGGAGCTGATCCCCGATGGCCGGCATATGGCCAATACCTGGCAAGGGTCGTTTCCGACAGTCAATCATAACCAGGACGGATACGCCCGCACGTCGCCTGTGAAGGCTTTTCCGCCTAACGGATACGGCCTCTACGACATGATCGGAAATGTCTGGGAGTGGACGTCCGACTGGTACTCCGCGCAGCACGAAGCAGACACGACGAAAGCCTGCTGCGTGCCCAGCAATCCTCGCGGCGGCCATGAGTCAGCCAGCTACGATCCGTGCCTTCCCGAAATAAAAATCCCGCGGAAGGTCCTCAAAGGCGGCTCGCATCTATGCGCTCCGAATTATTGCCGCCGCTATCGGCCTGCAGCTCGCCATCCAGAAGCAATCGATACTTCGACAAGTCATGTCGGGTTCAGATGCATTGTTCGAAACGGAGAACCGAATGGAAAAGCCTCCTAATAATCATCTCAGGGCGCGCTGGTTGGGCGTGAGCACGACTCTCCTGTTGTTGGGAACGCCTGCTGTCGCCCAGGAATCGCTGCCGTTTCCGCCGAAGCCCTCAGGGAGCAAAGCCGGACCGACGATCGCGGAGTCGACCTACAGCCCCCTGCCGATGAAGTCGCATCTCCCGGCCAACGCGCCGAACATCGTCGTGATCATGCTTGACGACGTCGGTCCAGCGCTTCCGAGCACCTTCGGCGGCGTGATCGATACACGGACGCTGAGCCGCGTTGCCGGAGACGGGATCACCTATAACCGCTTCCACAATGCCGCGATGTGCTCACCCACCCGCGCGGCCCTGCTGACCGGGCGCAATCACCATCGCGTCGGCTCCGGCCAGATCACCGAACTGGCGAACGACTGGGACGGCTATTCTGGCCGGATCCCGCGCACATCGGCGACCGCGGCGAAGGTCCTCGGCTATTACGGCTATGCGACGAGCGCCTTCGGAAAATGGCACAACACGCCGGCCAACGAGACCACGGCGGTCGGCCCCTATACGAACTGGCCGGCCGGCCAGGGGATCGGCTTCGACTACTTCTACGGCTTCCTGGCGGGAGAATCCTCGCAATGGGAGCCTGCGGTCGTTGAAAACACAGTCCGGGTGAATCCGTCCGAAGGGAAGAAGGAATACCACTTCACCGAAGACATGACCGACAAGGCCGTCTCATGGATGAAGCAGGTCCGCGCGCTGACGCCGGATCGGCCCTTCTTCATGTATTGGGCCCCCGGCGCCTCCCATGGCCCGCATCACATCTTCAAGGACTGGGCGGACAAATATAAGGGCAAGTTCGACGAAGGCTGGGACGTCATGCGCGAACGCGTCTTCGCCCGCCAGAAGGAGCTCGGCTGGATTCCGAAGGACACCGAGCTGACGCCGCGGCCGAAGACGCTGGCCGCATGGACTGACATTCCCGAGGACGAAAAGCCATTTCAGCGTCGGCTCATGGAAGTGTTCGCCGGATATACCGAACACGCCGATGCGCAGGCCGGCCGATTGATCGATGCTTTGGACGAACTCGGCATCCGCGACAACACGCTCGTCTTCTACATCTGGGGCGATAACGGCTCGAGCGCGGAAGGCCAGAACGGCACGATCAGCGAGCTCCTGGCGCAGAACGGTATTCCGTCCGAGATCAAGGACCATATCCGCACCATGAACGAGCTCGGCGGCCTGGACGTGCTCGGCTCGCCCAAGGTGGACAACATGTACCATGCCGGCTGGGCCTGGGCCGGCTCCACGCCCCATCGGTCGACAAAGCTGATCGCCGCGCATTTTGGCGGCACCCGCACGCCGCTCGCCGTTTCCTGGCCGAGCAAGATCAAGGCGGACAAGACGCCGCGTCCGCAATTCCATCACGTCAACGATATCGTGCCGACGATCTACGACATCCTGCGCATCACGCCGCCGAAGCTCGTCGACAGCGTCAGCCAGGATCCGCTCGACGGCACCAGCATGACCTATTCCTTCGTGTCCCCGACGGCGCCGGACCACAAGAAGGAGCAGTATTTCGAGGTCATGGGGAGTCGCGCCTACTACAAGGACGGGTGGATCGCCTCGACGTTTGGGCCGAGAGTGCCTTGGCAAGCGGGCGTCGATCCCTCGATCATGACATGGTCGCCGAAGAACGATGTCTGGGAACTCCATGATCTCAAGAAGGATTTCTCGCAGGCGAAGGACGTCGCCGCCGCCAATCCTGGCAAGCTCGACGAGCTGAAGAAGGCTTTCGAGGTAAGCGCGAAAGATAATAAGGTCTATCCGGTGGGCGGCGCGCTATGGTCCGCGATCTTCCACCCGGAGGACGCACCGTCCAATCCCGCCAAGTCGTTCAGCTTCACGCAGGAGGTCGTCGGCGTTCCCGAGTTCACCGCGCCGAAGCTCGGATCGCGTAGCAACCTCGTCACCATCGATGCGGATTTGCAGCCCGCCTCGAAGGGCGTGCTCTACGCGCTTGGCGCCGTCTCGGGCGGCATCGCCCTGTGGGTCGAGGACGGGAAGCTCCACTACGAGTATAATCTGTTCGAGATCGAACGGACGCAGCTGGAAACGTCAGCCCCGCTCCCGACCGGGAAGGTCAAGATCGAGGTCGAAACAACGCGCAAGACCAGCGGCGCCCGCCCCGCGTCTCTCGACATCGTCATCCGCGTTGACGGCAAAGAAGTCAGCAAGGGCCGTGTCCCACGCGCGGCACCAGGTAGCTTTACCGCCAACGATGCCTTCGACGTCGGCCGGGACAGCTATTCCCCCGTCTCGCTCGCGTATTTCGACCGCAAGCCCTTTGCGTTCAACGGGAAAATCAATCGTCTACGGGTTGAGTATCTGAACTGAGTGGTCGTTTGACCACGTCGAGTAATCGTTGACTGGGAGCGGAGATCGAAGGTGTTCGCTGCTCCCGGTCGAGAACGAACTTCACTACCCCTGCAGATAACGCCCTGCTTATTCACGAAAGGAACGTTCAATGATGAAGCAACTTGCTTTTGTTCTTGCTGTTGCGTGCGCAGCGCCACTGGGCTCGGCCCAAGCCCAAACCGAATTGAAGGCCTATGCTGACGCGGATGGTTACATCAACGTGCAGAAGCTGACTTGCGCGCAACTTGCTGGAACGTATCAGGAAGACGCGAACTTTCTCGGCGTTTGGTACAGCGGTACAATGGCCTCGGAAAGAAGTCGTCCATCAACTTGCCCAGAGTTCGAGAAGGCATTCACGAGTTGATCGTCTACTGCAAGGCCAATCAAGGCACGACGATCATCAAGGCCATCGACGCTCTTCTGAAGGCTGAAAAGGTCCGCACGGCCAAATGAATGATGATTCCCGCATCATTCTGAATTGCCGGCCCGGCTAACTAACAAGTAACAGGAAACATCCCTTGAAAAACCAATCCAGAACGCCCTTGAATGCGGGGCGCCGATCGATCCGCTCTGTTGCCGCGCTCCTGATCGCGTCGGGTTTATCTGCGACATGCATCGGAGCTGGCGCTGCCCGCGCGGACAATGCCGCATCCATCCTGCGCGCAATGTCCGACTACATCGCGAATCAAAAGAATGTCTCGATATCGTATGATTCCGATATCGAGATCATGACCCCGGACATGCAGAAGATTCAGTTTGCCAGTTCCGGGCAACTGACCCTCCATCGGCCGGACAAACTCCGCGTGACACGGACCGGCGGCTACGCCGACGTTGAGCTCGTATACGATGGCGCCAATTTCACCGTTTCCGATCGTGCCCGCAAAGTCTACGGGCAGATGCCAGTCCCCGGTACGATTGACCAGCTCGTCGACCGCATTCGCGACAAGTCCGGTATCGAGGCGCCGGGCGCCGATCTTCTTCTCGCCAATTCCTATGCAGCCCTGATGGATGGAGTCTATGACGCCAAGCATATCGGCAGGGGTGTCATCGATGGCCATGAGTGTGAACACCTGGCGTTCCGTACGCCGGATGCCGACTGGCAGATCTGGATAGAACCAGGCGCGACGCCAATTCCGCGCAAATACATCATCACCACTAAAACGGTGACAGGCGCGCCTCAGTACACGCTCCGAATCAGCAGCTGGAAAACCGGCCCCGACACCAGTGCCGATGCATTCGCTTTCAAGCCGAGCGCGGACATGAAGAAGCGCGAGCTTCAGGATCTCGGCCATATCGACGAGATTCCCCCAGGAATCAGCCCCAGCGGAGAGAATAAATGACTGGATTGAAAAGCAAGCTGCTGAAAATCGCCCTCGGAACGAGCGTGGCCATCCTGTGTCTGTCGGTCAGCGAACAGGCGTCGTTCACGCGTGGCGGCACGTTCATGACCTCGGCTGAGGCACTCATCGGAGCTCCGCTCACGCCCCTGAGTTACGCCGGCGTCGCGCGGCGAACGACGCGCCGAGCCGTCGTTGGTGGAGCCATCGTAGGCGGAGCAGTCGCGGGTGCAGCCGTCGTCGCCGCGCCACCCGCTTGCGTTCAGGCGGTCGACGTCTACGGCCGAATCTATAACCGGTGCTACTGATCGCACTCAGACCGAGGGCTCTTTCAGCAGGTGGTTGTTGTCGATTCACGTCGAGCAGCGACGATGCGGTGTTCTCAACGTTACTGAAATAGCTGGAGCGCGCTTCCATCGGAAAGCGCTCCAGCTTTTCTTGACGCATCCTGTCTCAGAGCGAATGCGTTTGCGCTGGAATGGCCCCATCCAAGATCGGCTCCCTTAGCGTGGTGTCGCCTTTCGATGTAAACGCAACACCCTGCGAATAATGTAAGCAGCGCGGGAATTCGGTGTGACGAATATCGATTTACGCGTATGTTGATCCATTTTTGATTTGTGCTGGTTTACTACGCGGAGTTTGTTGATGCGCTTCTCTTTGACGATGACGGTCGCTGCCTGCGCCATGCTGTGCTGGTCACAAAGGCCAGTCATAGCAGCCGAAGGCGGCGTAAGTGTCTCCCTCCTCGGGTCACACGCAACCGGCGCAGGCATTACGCCGCCGCCCGGCGTCTTCTTTCAGAACGACTTTTATTATTACGACGGCAAACTCAGCGGCGGTCGAACTCTGCCGACTGGTGGTCTTCTCGTTGCAGACGTCTCGGCCCAGAGCTGGATCGAATTACCAACAACACTCTGGGTTACACCTGCCAAGATTCTCGGCGGCAATCTCGCATTCTCGTTGACGGTGCCCGTTGGTGAGCCGCGCGTGAATGCAAATCTGCTGGTGAACTCGCCGCGCTTCGGGCCGATCGGTGTCGGCGTGACGGACAAGAATGCTAGCCTCAGCGACTTCTTTCTCCAGTCCTTTGTCGGGTGGCAGTCGGGCAATTTTCACTGGCAGCTCGGCGTCGGCGGTGTAATCCCGTCCGGAACGTATGTCGCCGGTCAACTGTCGAACGCCTCGCTGAACAGACCCGCGCTCGACGTCTTCGGCACTTTCACATGGCTAGATTCTGCCATTGGCTGGGATCTCTCCGCCGCGGTGGGCGTAACCTTCAACCAGACCAACACGGCGACCGACTACAAGAGTGGCGATGAATTCCACCTCGAATGGGCAGCAACTAAATACATCACCAAGGAATTCACGCTCGGGCTCGTTGGTTACTATTACCAGCAACTGACGGCGGACACCGGAACAGGCGCGAGGCTGGGCGCCTTTGAGGGTCGTGTCGTCGCACTCGGCGGCTCGATTGGGTACACGTTCGAGGTCGGGACGCTCCCGATTTCAACGCGCCTGAAAATCTATCGTGAATTCGATGCCGTGAACCGCATGGAAGGCACTGCCGGATACTTTACCGTGTCTGTGCCCGTCGCGTTGGATACCAATGTAATGGCGCTCGCCGATGGGCGCTCGATAAAAGCCAAATTCTAGCTCCTTCAACTGGGAAGCCTCCAGGCTTGTTCTTTGTCGATGTTCTGAGGAACGATGGATAGGATTGATGACGGCATATCAGTCAGGACACACCGGCTCACAAATTTCGAAGAGCTCAATGCCGCCGTTTATGGAGCACGCATCAGCGGGACGTAGAGATCGCTAAATGGCTTGACCGGCCGCGATTGGCGCGAAGTGGCAAGACGGTTGGCCTTCGTCTGCACGAAATGACCGGATAGGATTCGCCTGTCGATCAGAGGCAATCTGGCTGGACGCAGGCATCGGCGTCCGCGAACAATCCGCTCCGCGGAACGTCGGCACCGGCTCGGCTTTGCTTCCGTCTTCCCAAGGAATCCGATAATTAAACTGGAACCACACCTTTACCGCCTCCGCTTCGATTGTTTTTTTCACGGGGCAACTGGTTGTGCCGAAAAAGTCAGGTGGCAACCATCTTCAGAGCACTGATCATTGCAGCAACCTACCGTTTTTGATCGGCGGCTCTGACTTACCTTCTAAGAGGCGGCTCGGTCAGATGGCGGGGACCCGCATTCGGGGAAACTCAGTCGCCTGATGATCCCGGCACTCTTGAAATGAATAGGGACTATCCATGACTGCAAACCTGGTTCGATCCGCAGGCACATCCGTCTTCGTGCTGCTCACAATTTGCGGTCAAGTCCTCGCCCAATCGAGCGAAGCCCAACCGAAGGTCACTGATCCTCATTTCAAGATAGCGCCCGGCTATCTGAAGCCGTCCGAACTGCCAAACAGCCTGGTCCTGCTCGGTCCGCCTCCCGAGAAGGATTCGGCTGCGCTGGCCAGGGACGAAGAGGCGCGCAAGGCAACGCTCCCGCTGCGCGGTACCGACCGCTGGAAGCAGGCCTATACCGACGCCGACCTTGCCTTCCCGCAGGCCGCCGACAATTTTTCCTGCGCGATGGGCATCAAGATCGACAAGGAACAGACCCCGCGCCTCTATGCCATGATGCAGAAGATGCTGTCCGACTTCGGCCTGTCGACCTATGGCGTGAAGAACAAGTACAACCGCATTCGCCCCTTCGTCGTTCACAACGAAGCCACATGCAGGGCCGATCAGGAAGCGATTCTGCGTGGAGACGGCTCCTATCCGTCAGGCCATACGGCTGCGGGCTGGGGATGGGCCCTCGTCTTCGCGCAGATCAATCCCGAGCGTTCCAACGAGTTGTTCACGCGCGGCATCGCTTTCGGCCAGAGCCGCGTGATCTGCGATGCGCATTGGCAGAGCGATGTCGATGCGGGCCGCATCATGGGGGCGGCGACCGTCTCGCGCTTGCAGACCAACGCCACCTTTCTTGCCGACCTCAAAGCTGCAAAGATGGAAGTGAAGGCTGCGAAAGCGAGGCGCGCTGCGCCGGTTTGTGCGGCCGAGACAACAGCCTTGTCCACGCAATAAGCGGGTTTTGATTTTGAGCAGCGGGCGTCTTCGATCGATTCATGGATGGCTTCTGGTTTGCACCATTTGCGTGGGCGTGACCGATGCTGCCTTCGGCAAGGACGACAACGATCAAGCGGCTCAATTTACCCCGCCAAACGTCTATCTGGATCTCCGCACCACCTATGCGACAGCGCCCGGCGGTGCGATCGGAATCGGCTTCGGCAACACGTCGCTGTTTTCGGTTCTGGGGGCGATCGCCCTCGCGGCCGGCCACACGCCGTCGATGGTGCCGACCCATAAAAAGTTGCCGGCAGTGCACGCGGTCACGATTGATATCCCTCTGACCGTCGATCTCAACGATCGGGTATCGGTCTATGGCGGCGTTTCGGTGAATGCCAATACGATGCCGCTCGGTGGCTGGACGGATATCGACATCGCGAGCTGGAACGTCGGCTTTCAGGCTGATCTCTACAAACAGAACGGCGGTGCGCTCCCCAGCATCACCGTGCAATCGACCATCACGCAATCGCTGCCGAGCGGGCCGTTCGCGACGACGAATTTCAACAACGTCATTGAGTTCGACTATGCATTGGACGAGGATCAAACCAAGGGATTTATCTTTGGCCTCCAGGACACCCGCGTCGCGGTCCAAAGCGCAATGGCTGAGGTCCGTTCGAGCATGATCGGATATGCCGGCGGCTACTATCAGTGGCCGAATAACTGGAAAGCGTCCGCCCGCGTCGGTGTGCAGTCATTCGGCGGCGTTGAACTCGTGAACAGAACGCTGATCCAGCCCTTTACCCAACCCATTATCCGCCTTGACCTCGACCGCATGGACGACAACGACAATCGCGTGTTCGGTGTCATGGTGCAGATCCAATGGATCCCGCAGCCGTCCTATCAATTGACGTTCAGGACACCGCTCTATCTGACGGGGAATTAGCCAGCGTTTGTGTCTGAACTTACCAAGGCACTATGCCGGCATCGTCGACGCCCTGATACCGCTTGAAGCCGCTAATATTCTGAATCGACTTCCGCTTTCGGCGGGATAGCCAACATAGCCGGATTTCCCGCCAGCGGTTGACCAGCTCGGACATCGGTGGGTTTGCGGTCAACACAAACACCCCACGGTTTTTCCTTTCCTTACCTCGGTGAGGGGCAGGGCTGGCCGTTTGGAAGCACGCATTTGGCAGCTGGTGGTGCCGGACGCGCGGCAGGTGGGGGCGGCGGTGCCGGACGTGCAGCAGGTGGCGGCGGTGGTGCTGGACGTGCAGCAGGTGGCGGCGGCGGTGCCGGACGCGCAGCAGGCGGCGGCGGTGGTGCTGGACGTGCAGCAGGTGGCGGCGGCGGTGCCGGACGCGCAGCAGGCGGCGGCGGTGGCGCCGGACGTGCAGCAGGCGGCGGCGGCGGTGCTGGACGCGCGACAGGTGGTGGCGGCGGCGCCGGACGCGCGGCAGATGGTGGCGGCGGTGCTGGACGCGCAGCAGGCGGCGTGGCGGCCGGCTTCGTTGCCGAATGCGGAGTTGCTGGCACCGCGGGCGCAGGCCCAGGAGTTTGGGACGATTTTGCGCCGACGGGCGGAGAAGCCTTCGGAGATGTGACAGGTGGAAGCGGCTGGCCGTTGGTTCCTGGTAGCGCCGATCCCGGCTTGTTCGCACCCGGAGCTACAGGGGCTGCTGGCGCCGGCGAAGATTTCGCACCGGAAGCTGGCGATGCGCCTGAAGCTGCGCCGGGGACAGGCGGAAGCGGCTGACCGTTCGCTCCGGGTAGAGCCTGTCCCGGCGGCTTGTTGATTGCATTTGGAGTCGAAGGCGCTGCCGGGGGCGGCGGTGTCCCCGGCTTTACAGCTGTCAATGGGCGCGCACCGGGCGCGACATTTGTGGGTGACGTCGGAGCCGGACCTGTTGTCGCTGGCGTGGACTTTGTACCAGCCGGCGGCAGTGCACCGGGAACAGGCTTGCCGTCGGGGCCGATGGCGCCTGGCGGCGGCGTTGGCCCTGTTGCTGGCGTGGATTGCGCCTGAGATGGCCCCGGCTGTCCTGGAACAACAGGTTTGGGCGCCTGCACCGGTGGAGGGTTGGGCGCGAGCGCAGCCTTGGTCGCGACCGAAGGCGGCAGCGAAGGCGCCAGAAGCGCGGCAGCCCCTGCACCCGCAACCCCCGCAGCGATGACGCGGCCAGCTCCGGACGAGGGCACCGGCGCCTGTCCCGCGCCTTGCACTGGAGCAGCGGGCGGAGGCGCAAGGGTTTGGGCCTGTCCACTGGGATTGGTGATCGTCACCACATTCGTCGTGTTGTTGACGACGACGGTGTTGTGAATGTTGTTGTAGATGATGTTGCTCGGCGGCGGTGCCACATACTCAGGTGGCCGCACCCATACGGGAATGGGCGAATAATCCGGGACCGGAAGAATGAACGCATAGACCGGTGGCGGTGGTGGCGGCAGATCGACAAAATAGACCGGACGCGGCGGCAGGAAGATGACCGGCGGCGGAGGCGGTGGAGCAAATCCGAAATCGGGATCGTCGAACATCAAAACCGGCCGCTCAACGTAGATTACTTCCTCCGGTGGCGGCGGCGGCACGTCATATGTGATGACGGAAAATTGCGGCGGCGGTTCGAAGGCTGCTGAAAGATAGGCAAGCCGGCGACGGGCATCATCCGCGTGTGCGCCCCGTGGGTAGCGGCGAAGATAGGACCAGTAAGCGGGTGGCGTGTTGACACCCCGCGTTCGGCGCCAGGTGATCGCCTCCCGGCGCGCCGCGACGATCGCGCGAACCCGCCGCGCCATCGGATCATCGGGATAGGCAGCGAGGAAGGCCTCGTAATCCTCCAGCGTGTCACGGTCCACGGCGGCCAGGTAGGCTTCCTGCGAGCTGAAATCGCGAAGCGGTCTTGATCGGATCGCGGAGGCTTGCTCGCGCGAAACCGCAGGCGGAGGCGCGTCGGGCGCGCGGTCGAAGAAATAGAATGGCGCCTCTAACTTCGACGCATTCCATGGGACTTCCGCGCCCTTGGTTGTCTCGTTGACGCGGAGCCGAATGCGGCTGAAGAGGTCTTCCACCCGTAGCCCGCCTTCACGCATCATTTCGGCGAGCGCTTGGGCATATGCCGAATAGGGCCCGGCCTCAGTGGGTGCCACCGTACCAGGTGCCGCATTGAAGGCGATAAACATGCCTTGTTCGGGCTCGACGAGTGCCAGGCCGCCGGTTAGCGGGGGGCCGATTTTGGCGAAGGGATTGGTTCGCGCAATGTCGAGGACCACCATGCTCGCCTTCAATTTCAGCGCGGCAAGCGGCGCCATATAGTCGGATAACCGCAGCGCTTCCGCCGATATGTTGACGTCGCGAGCGATCCTGGCATCGACCGGCACGAAATAGTTCTCGCCTTCAAGCTGCAATCCATACCCGCCAAGATAGATGAAGGCGACCGTCTCCGGTCCAGAGGACGATGCCTTGTCCAGGAACTCCCGGAACGTCCGACGCAGCGAATCCTGATCCAGATCTCGTGCCCCGGTGACGTCGAAGCCGGCAGCCTGAAGTGTTTGTGCAATCAAGCCGGCATCGTTCGCGGGGGTCGGCAGGGCACCTGCCTGATAGTTCGCATTGCCGATCACCAGAGCGATGCGCCGTTCGGACGGCGCGGCGTTCGATTCGCTTCCACCGACCAGCATGAGTGCCAACAGAAAAGCAGCGAACTTCGAGATCGATGTCATGACCATCCCGCCAAATCTTTGGGTCCAGCGTTACACATAAATTCAACGGCGTTGAACGAATTCTGAATGGAACTGGTCGGAATTAAGACGCGACCCCAGAGCACGAGGAGAGCAGCAGGATAGTTAACCACTGATTGTTCCCTCCGTCGGTATGATCACCAGGCGAATCACCCTCAGCGAGGTATCTATCGATGTCACGTCAGCAACTGTCGTCAAAGTTCGAACCCGCGGTCGGCACCACGATGCCGATTTTCAGCGACGACGAGTGTGTTCAGAAACTCGCAATGCTGATGGAGCACAGGGACAGTAAAAACCTTGCCGAAATTGCTGCCTTGATCAGCCGTTTGGCCGTTCCAATAGAATAAGCGCCGGCGAAGCATATACGGTCGTAACAGATTGCCTCGCGGCTGCCCTGAGCCAGCATCCGGCTCGAACTTCAATGCTGGGGTGCATGAGTCCGTCTTGGCACTACCGGGCGGTTAGAGGTCAGGCAGAGTGTATCCGCTCTGCCTGAGTATTCCAGACATCAACTTGTTCGCCATTGCGAACGCATCGCTTTCGATCTTGATCTGTCCGAGCAAAAGCCGGACAGACCTGAGATTGCCTGTGCGCCGATAAATCAGGGTAGCTTTTTGTGCGTCGCGGCGAATGCGTCGCAAACAGCTTCGGATCAAGTCCGGCATCGCCGATCCAGTCCGATCCAGGACGCATCGCACCCTGCTTCTAGCGGGCAATCGCCTGATCATAAGCCGCGACAGATGCCTGTGCGGTCGCCCTCACCTCGATAGCGCTCATTCCAGGTCGGTACAGGCTGCTGCCGAGGCCGAAGGCCTGTATGCCGGCGGCGATATAGTCCGCGAAATTCCGGTCGGAAACACCACCAACAGCCCCGATCACGGCATCCTTGGGCAGAACCGCGCGAATGGCGGCGATGCCGGACGGGCCGAGGATCAATGCCGGAAAGAATTTCAGTGCAGAAGCTCCCGCCCGCAGCGCGAGGAAAGCTTCGGTTGGGGAGAACACGCCGGGCATCGTAACCATGCCGCGGCTCACCGCCATTGCCAGCACATCGACATCGACATTCGGGCTCACCATCAGGCGTCCACCGGCATCGGCGACGCGGGCGCAGTCATCTGCGGTGAGGACGGTGCCGGCGCCGATCAGGGCGTCATTGCCAAATCGTTTGCAGATACGCGCGATGGAATCGAACGGATCAGGCGAGTTCAACGGCACTTCAATCATTTCGAAGCCGGTGTCGATCAACGCCTCGACGATGCCCTCCACCTCGTCGGGCTGCACGCCGCGCAGAATGGCGACGAGCGGACGCTTCACGCTGGGCCAACGGATTGGCTGGTTCATGTGAACTGAGCTCCCCACAGATGGATTGCGGCCTTGGTCAGGCCGTGTTGCGACGCGCGTTCGGCATCGATGATGGCGTCCTCGAAACCGGCAGCCGCAAGCGCCGATGCATAGAGATCCTTGAGCGCGCCGGCGCCGATCAGGCGCACCGGATGCCGCGTGCCATAGCGCGATCCCGCATCGGCGATTTCCGTGCCGATCAGGAGGCCCGACAGGCGTGCCGCGCCGTCGGCCTGTTGCTGGAAGCCGAGCAGTTGTGCCGCGCGCAGGCTGAATAGCGAGGCGGTCAAGCCGATCGGCGCTTCGATCGCGCGCTGCAAGCCATCGCGGAATGCGCCATTCGCGGCGGGCGAACCCGCATCGCGATCGACGGCGTGTTTCAGGATGCTGTGCTGAGTGATGACCGAAAATAGTTCGCCGGTCATATAGGTCGTGAATGACACCACGCTGCCGGCGTCGATCCAGACCCATTTGCTGTGGGTGCCGGGAATGCAGACCAGACCGGTGAAGTGAGGCTCGGTCACGCCGAGCAGTTGCGTCTCCTCGCCGCGCATGACGTCGGGCGCCGTGGCGTCGGCCTGGGCGATGCCGGGCAGGATACGCACGTCGCCTTGTGTATCGACACGCTTCGCACCGTCGTGCAAGGCGTCGAGCCGTGTCGGTGTGTGCAGATAGGGCGCCTCGATCCAGCCCTGCCGTGCGCCGGCCATGCCGCAGATCAACACGGGCAGGTTCTGCATTCCGCCAAGCCTGGCGAGATGATCAGCGAGCACCGGCGCGAAGCCGGCAGCCGCGCAATGCAGCATGCCTTCAGGCCCACGCGTCTCCGCAAGCACGCTGCCGTCGGCGGCCATCAACCAGCCGCGAAAGCTGCTGGTGCCCCAATCGACCGCGACGAAAGCCGGTTTGCCTGATGTCACGTTTTGCTCCGGCTTGCCATGGCACGAATTCGTGCCAAGCATAGCCGAAAGTCTCGCTCATGGAAGGCTGTTCGAGACGGTCGAGCTACAGCACTTCGCACTGGTCCTCTTCACTCAACAGTAATTCTCACACAGCATCGGCTCGGAATCGGTGCGCTGGATTGCGCGCACGGGCGCTTGCGTCAGATGCGGCGTGCCTCCGCGGCTAACAATAGCGCGAAATGCATCCAGGATCGCCGTCGCCATGTCCGGGTGATGCGTCTCGACGGCGCTGTCCAGCCAGTCTGGAAGGTCACGCCGGTTCGAGAGCGCGCAATGCCATTCGCCTTCGTCATAAACGAGCCGACGCAGTTGCCACCGCGGTAGTTCGATCGCGATCAAGGCAAGCGCGGCGTCGGTCCAGGCGCCGGCGGCGACCAGGCGATCGAGGCGTTGGGCTTCCGCCGTGCGGCGCATGGCGGGCAAGCGCTTGCAGGTGGCGAGGCAGATTGCGGTGAAGGCCATCGCGTCAAGCGGAGTCGTTTCGGATGGCGCTTCGGAAAGGAGCGTTTGCTGAAGTGAGATTAACGACATGACGGTTCTCCATGAACAGCGCGATCTTCGGAAGGCCGCATCATGCAATGTCCGTCGTCCGCCATTCGAATACGAGGCAGCTTCGGGCACAAAGATATAAAGGCTGCATAAGCGCCTGAGGACTGGCGACGCATGGGCGTGTGCTTCTCCGCGTCTTTATGAGATTCCTATAAGTTCATCGTCCACTCCATCTCGAAAACCTACCTCCTGACTGGCACCTGATCCTGCATCAGGCGCGGAAGCTGTTTCCTTTCCGCTGCTGCAGCCAGTGCATCAGGAGCTTTCCATGCTGGACGTCGTCATGCTGGCCCTCGGGCTCGGCTTTTTCATTCTCGCGCTGGGTTATGCCTATGCCTGCGAGCGGCTGTGAGGAGCGCATCATGATTTTCGATTACACGCTTGCCGGCTTCGTATCTGCGGCATTGCTGATCTATCTCACTTACGCGCTGCTGCGGCCCGAGCGGTTCTGAGCGCACGCAATCCAAAAGGTCCACTGACATGACAACAATTGGCTGGATTCAAATCGCTTTGTACTGCGGCGTGGTTCTTGTGCTGGTGAAGCCGCTCGGCGGCTACATGACATCAGTCTTCAGCGCCGAACGTACTTTCCTCTCTCTGATTCTGCGACCGGTCGAAGCCGGGCTGTATTGGGTTGCCGGCGTTGAAGAGAAACGCGAGCAGCACTGGCTGACCTATACGGTCGGCATGCTGCTGTTTCATGTGGTCGGTTTCCTCGGCCTGTATGCGGTCATGCGGCTGCAGGCCGTGCTGCCGTTCAATCCTGCCGGGCAATCCGCAGTCGCCGAAGATCTCTCCTTCAACACCGCGATCTCTTTCATCACCAATACCAACTGGCAGAACTACGGCGGCGAAAGCACCGTGTCGTATCTGACCCAGATGTTGGGCCTGACCGTACATAACTTCCTGTCGGCGGCGGCCGGCATCGCGTTGGCCGTGGCCCTGATCCGCGGTTTTGCACGGTCGTCGATGCGCACCATCGGCAATTTCTGGGTCGATATCACCCGTTGCGTGCTCTACATTCTCTTGCCGATCTGCATCGTCTACACACTGTTCTTGGTCTGGCAGGGCATTCCGCAGACGCTTGGCGCCTATGTCGATGCCACGACGCTGGAGGGTGCGAAACAGACCATCGCGGTCGGCCCGGTGGCATCGCAGGTTGCTATCAAGATGCTCGGCACCAATGGCGGCGGCTTCTTCAACGCCAATGCTGCGCATCCGTTCGAGAACCCGACCGCACTGTCGAATTTCATCCAGATGGTCTCGATCTTCGCGCTGGGTGCGGCGATGACCAATGTGTTCGGCCGTATGGTCGGCAACCCCAGGCAGGGCTGGGCGATCCTCGCCGTGATGGGGGTGCTGTTCGTCGCCGGCGTCGCCATCACCTATGGCGCCGAAGCCTCGGGCACCACGGGCCTCAACGCGCTTGGCCTGACCGGCGGCAATATGGAGGGCAAGGAGCTGCGCTTCGGCATCGTCGCGTCGTCGCTCTTCGCTGTCATCACCACGGCGGCCTCTTGCGGCGCGGTCAATGCGATGCATGATTCCTTTACGGCGATCGGGGGCATGATCCCGCTGATCAACATGCAGCTCGGCGAAATCATCGTCGGCGGCGTCGGCGCCGGGCTTTATGGCATGCTGCTGTTCGTCGTGCTGGCAATCTTCGTCGCCGGTCTGATGGTCGGCCGTACGCCGGAATATGTCGGCAAGAAGATCGAGGCGCGCGAAGTCAAGATGGCGATGCTCGCCATTCTCGTCCTGCCGCTGATGTATCTCGGCTGGACCGCGGTGGCGGTGGTGTTGCCGTCGGCTGTGGCGTCGATGGCCAATGCCGGACCGCATGGCTTTACCGAAGTGCTCTACGCCTTCACTTCGGCGACCGGCAATAACGGTTCGGCCTTCGGCGGGCTCACCGGCAATACGTTCTTCTACAACCTCACACTGGCGACCTCGATGTTCGTCGGCCGCTTCTTCATGATCGTGCCTGCCATGGCGCTGGCCGGATCATTGGCCGCGAAGAAATCGATCCCGCCATCGGCCGGTACGCTGCCGACCACCGGCGGTCTCTTTGTTGGCCTCGTCATCGGCGTGATCCTGATCATCGGCGGTCTCACCTTCTTCCCGGCGCTCGCGCTAGGGCCGATTGTCGAGCACCTCGCGATGACCGCCAATACCCTGTTCTGATCGGATTTCGGAGTACTCACCATGGAAACGTTGAAACTGCAGAAGCGGGTGCCAGTCTCGGCCATGCTGGATGCGAAAATCGTGTTGCCTGCGATCCGATCGGCTTTTACCAAGCTTGATCCGCGATTGATGATCAAGAATCCCGTGATGTTCGTGGTCGAAGTCGTGGCCGCGCTTACTACGGTGATTTTCATCAAGAATGCCATCATGGGCGGAAGCGATCTGGGCTTCACGTTCCAAATCATTCTGTGGCTCTGGTTCACCGTGCTGTTCGCCAATTTTGCCGAAGCTGTCGCCGAAGGCCGCGGCAAGGCGCAGGCGGAGTCGCTAAAGAAGACGCGGACTGAAAGCCAGGCCAAGCTGCTCACCGGCAGTGACTCTGGTGACAAGAGCTACCGCATGGTCTCGGGCACCAGCCTGAAAGTCGGCGATGTCGTGCTGGTGGAAGCCGGCGACACCATCCCCTCCGACGGCGAAGTCATCGAAGGCGTTGCTTCCGTGAATGAGGCTGCCATCACCGGTGAATCCGCGCCTGTCATCCGCGAGTCCGGCGGTGACCGATCGGCGGTCACCGGTGGCACGCAGGTGCTAAGCGACTGGATTCGCGTTCGCATTACCGCAGCGCAGGGCTCGACCTTCATCGATCGCATGATCAAACTGGTGGAAGGTGCCGAACGACAGAAGACGCCGAACGAGATTGCGCTGAACATTCTCCTGGTCGGCCTCACGATCATCTTCGTCTTCGCCACGGTGACAATCCCGAGCTACACGGCTTACGCAGGTGGTTCGATTTCGGTGGTGGTGCTGGTCGCGTTGTTCGTCACGCTGATCCCGACGACCATCGGCGCGCTGCTGTCGGCCATCGGCATTGCCGGGATGGATCGCCTGGTGCGCTTCAACGTGCTGGCGATGTCCGGCCGCGCGGTGGAAGCGGCGGGCGATGTCGATACGTTGCTGCTCGACAAGACCGGCACGATCACGCTCGGCAATCGTCAGGCGACAGCCTTCCGTCCGGTGCGTGGCGTAACCGAGCAGGAACTGGCCGATGCGGCGCAGCTCGCATCGCTCGCGGACGAAACCCCGGAGGGTCGCTCCATCGTCGTACTGGCCAAGGAGAAATACGGCATTCGTGGCCGCGACATGGCCGAACTGTCAGCGACCTTCGTGCCGTTCACCGCACAGACCCGGATGAGCGGTGTCGACGCCGGTGGCTCGTCGGTGCGCAAGGGCGCGGTGGATTCGATGCTGGCTTACGTCAACGGTGGTGGGTCGTTCGCCGTGGCATCCGGTAATACTGCGCGCGCGATGCAGCCTGCTGCCATGTCGGATACGGCGCGCGAGATCCAGGCGATCTCCGACGAGATTGCAAAGGCCGGTGGCACACCGTTGGCCGTGGCACGTGACGGCAAGCTGCTTGGCGTCATTCACCTCAAGGATATCGTCAAGGGCGGTATTCGCGAGCGCTTCGCCGAACTGCGTCGCATGGGTATCCGGACGATCATGATCACCGGCGATAATCCGATGACGGCTGCCGCCATCGCAGCCGAAGCCGGTGTTGATGATTTCCTCGCGCAGGCCACCCCGGAGGACAAGCTGCAGCTCATCCGCGACGAGCAGGCCAAAGGCAAGCTGGTCGCCATGTGCGGTGATGGCACCAATGACGCCCCGGCACTGGCGCAGGCCGATGTGGGCGTCGCCATGAACACCGGCACGCAGGCGGCGCGCGAGGCCGGCAACATGGTCGATCTCGACTCCAATCCGACCAAGCTCATCGAGGTCGTCGAAATTGGCAAACAGCTCCTGATGACGCGAGGGGCGCTGACCACGTTCTCGATCGCCAATGACGTGGCGAAATACTTCGCCATTATCCCGGCGATCTTCCTCGCCTTCTATCCGCAGCTCGAAGCACTCAACATCATGAAGCTGGCAAGCCCGCAGAGCGCCATCCTGTCGGCCATCATCTTCAATGCGATCATCATCATCGCGCTGATCCCGCTGGCCCTGAAAGGCGTCGCCTATCGCCCGATCGGCGCAGGCGCACTACTCCGCCGCAACCTGCTGATCTACGGCCTCGGCGGCATCATCGTTCCGTTCATCGGTATCAAGGCGATCGACCTCGTTGTCACCGCCCTGCACATGGTTTGAGGAGTTCCGCTATGTTGAGAGAAATTCGCCCGGCCATCGTTCTGTTGCTCGGCCTCACTGCCATCACCGGCCTCGGCTATCCGCTCGCGATGACGGGCATTGCCGGGGCGATCATGCCGAGCCAGGCGCAAGGTAGCCTCATCGAAAGAGACGGCAAGGTGATAGGCTCTGCACTCATCGGTCAGGAATTCAAGGGCGACGACTACTTCCACGGCCGCCCTTCGGCAACCACCGGTGCCGACCCCCAGGACTCCACCAAGACAGTGCCGCAGCCATACAATGCTGTTAACTCGATGGGCTCCAATCTCGGTCCGACCAGCAAGGCACTGATCGATCGCGTCAAGGATGACGTCGAGAAATTGAAGGCGGAGAATCCATCGATGCCCGTGCCGATTGATCTCGTCACCACGTCGGGCAGCGGGCTCGACCCGAACATCTCGCCGGAGGGCGCACTGTTTCAGGTGCCTCGGGTCGCCAAGGCGCGCAAGCTGCCTGAGGATCGCGTCCGTCAGTTGGTGACCGAGAAGATCGAGGGCCGCTTGGGCGGTCTGCTCGGCGAACCGCGCGTTAACGTTCTCGCGTTGAATCTCGCCCTGGACGCCGTCGCACCCAAATAGGCCGTCCAGGCCCAAGTCTCATCTAGCCTAAGATTTGGCGGAGACTATATTGCCTTATGGCAAATCAGAGCCGCGATCCCGACCGAAGACCTTCGCCTGAGGCCTTGCTGGAAACAGCAAGGCGCGAGGAAGATGCGGCCGGGCGGTTGAAGATCTTCGTCGGCGCCGCTCCCGGCGTCGGCAAGACCTATGAGATGCTGCAGAGCGCCCACGCCAGGCGCAAGGCGGGCGTCGATGTCGTGGTCGGTGTTGTCGAGACCCACGGCCGCGCCGAGACCGAGGCGCTGCTCACGGATCTGGAAGTCATTCCGCGGCGCCGTATCGATCACAAGGGCCAGGTCCTCGAGGAAATGGACCTCGATGCGCTGATCGCGCGGCGCCCGCAGATCGCACTGGTCGATGAGCTCGCCCATACCAACGCGCCGGGCAGCCGGCACTCGAAGCGCTATCTCGACGTCGCGGAATTACTGGCCGCAGGGATCGACGTCTATACCGCAGTGAATATCCAGCACATCGAAAGCCTGAACGATGTGGTCGCGCAGATCACCCATGTGCGGGTGCGCGAGACCGTGCCGGATTCGGTGTTCGATCGGGCTGACGCCATCGAGCTGATCGACCTCACCCCGGACGATCTGATCCAGCGCCTGAAGGAAGGCAAGGTCTACGTTCCCAAACAGGCCGAGCGTGCGCTGGAGCATTATTTCTCGCCCGGCAATCTCACGGCGCTACGCGAGTTGGCGTTGCGCCGCACAGCGGATCGCGTCGATGAGCAACTGCTCACTCATATGCAGGCCAACGCCATCGCCGGTCCATGGGCCGCCGGCGAGCGTATTCTGGTCTGTATCAGTGAGGACCCGCGCTCGGCCGGGCTGGTCCGTTACACCAAGCGTCTCGCGGATCGGCTTCACGCACCGTGGGCGGCGGTCAGCATCGAGACGCGGCGCAGCCTTCAACTCACTGAAGAACAGCGCGACGGGCTGGCCGATACGCTGCGGCTCGCCGAAACGCTTGGTGCCGAAGCCCTGACGATTCCGGGCGCTGGACGGCGGATCGCCGACGATCTGCTCGGCTATGCCCATGCCAACAACGTGACCCAGATCGTGATCGGCAAGGCATCGCGGTCATGGTGGTTCGAGCTGGTACGCGGCTCGGTGGTGCATGATCTCGTTCGGCGCGCCGGCAATATCAGCGTGCATGTGATTGCTGGCGATGCGCTGCCCACGGAGCCTGCCGCGAAACGCGCGCAGATGACAGATCGCGTCGAGCCATTCGATGCCAAGCCCTATCTCGCGGCACCGGCGATCGTGGCTGTTGCGCTGGGTGCTGCTACGTTGATGCGGCCGCTGTTCGGGGTCGAGAACGTCGATCTGGTGTTCCTCACAGCCGTAGTCGTCGTCGCGGTTCGCTTTGGGCTGTGGCCATCGATCATGGCAAGTGTGGTGGCGTCACTCTGTTATAATTTCTTTTTCCTGCCGCCGGTCTACACGCTCACCATCACCGATCCGACCAATGTGGCGGCGTTCTTCTTCTTCATGCTGATCGCTATTCTGGTGTCCAATGTCGCGGCACGGGTGCGCACGCAGGCCGTCTCGGCCTTCGGTCGGGTGCGGACAACCGAGTCGCTCTACGCGTTCAGTCGCAAACTCGCCGGCACGGCGGCGCTCGACGATGTGCTGTGGGCGAGCGCCTATCAGATCGCATTGATGCTCAAGGTGCGCGTCGTGCTTTTGCTGCCGGAACAGGGCGTCATCACCGTCAAAGCGGGCTATCCCCCTGAGGACGAGTTGGACAAGGCGGATCTGGCCGCTGCCAACTGGGCCTGGAGCAACGATCGACCGGCCGGTCGTGGCTCCGACACATTGCCAGGTGCCAAGCGGTTGTTTCTGCCGATGCGCACCGGCCGTGGACCGATCGGCGTGATCGGCATCGACGATGACCGTACAGGTCCGCTGCTGACACCGGACCAGCGCCGGTTGCTGGATGCGCTTGTGGACCAGAGCGCGCTGGCCATCGAGCGTGTGCAACTTGTGGAAGACATGGACCGGGCTCAGCGCAACGTCGAATCCGACCGGCTCCGTCAGGCGCTGCTGACCTCGATCTCGCATGACCTGAAGACACCGCTGGCCTCCGTGCTTGGTGCAGCCTCCACGCTGCGGGACCTGTCGCCGAAGCTCACCGAGGCTGAAAAAGCCGACCTGCTCGGTACGGTGATCGACGAATCCGAACGGCTGAACCGTTTCATCGCCAATCTGCTTGATATGACCAAGCTGGAATCCGGTGCCGTGGTCCCGAACGCAACGCCGCACGATCTCGCAGAGATTATCGGCAGCGCGCTGCGCCGAGCCGGCAAGATCCTCATCAAGCATCGCGTTGCGCTGGATCTGGCGCCGGACCTGCCCATGCTGGAGCTTGACGCGGTGCTGTTCGAGCAGGTGCTATTCAACCTGCTCGACAATGCCGCAAAATATGCCCCGGACAACAGTGCCATCGCGATCAAGGCGATGCGCGACAAGGAGTCGGTTTTGCTGCAGGTGACCGACGAGGGGACGGGCATTCCACCCGCCGATCTCGAGCAGGTGTTCGATAAATTCTACCGCGCCAACAAGGGCGATCATGTCAGGGCGGGCACTGGCCTCGGCCTTGCGATCTCTCGGGGCTTCGTTGAGGCAATGCATGGCACCATTTCGGCCGCCAATCGCGTCGACCGCAGTGGTGCCGTGCTGACCATTCGTCTTCCCATCCCGCCGGCCTCCGAAGCTCTGGACACCGCCGCATGAATACCGCTGCCATCAAGGTTCTGATCATCGATGATGAACCGCCGATCCGCAAATTGCTGCGCATGGGCCTCAGCACCCAGAGCTATGACGTCCTTGAGGCCAGCAACGGCAAGATCGCGCTGGAGAAACTGGCGGAGAAGCCCGCTTTGATCATCCTCGATCTGGGCCTGCCGGACATCCAGGGCCATGATCTGCTGCAGATGATTCGCGCCCGGGACGACAGTGTGCCGATCGTGGTGCTGTCCAGCCGCGGCGATGAAGCCGGCAAGGTGCAGGCGCTCGATCTCGGTGCCGACGACTATCTCACCAAGCCGTTCGGCATGGATGAGTTGCTGGCGCGGATGCGGGCCGCTCTTCGGCATCAGCTACAGGTTCATGGCGAGCGGCCGGTATTCCGCTCCGGAGAATTGTCCGTCGATCTGGTGCGCCGGATTGTGAAGGTCGGCGACCGCGACGTGAAACTCTCACCGAAGGAATATGAGCTGCTGCGGGTCCTGGTGCAGCATGCCGGCAAGGTGCTGACTCACCGGTTTCTGCTGAAGGAATTGTGGGACGAGCTCACCGACGCGCAATATCTGCGCGTCTATGTCCGCCAGCTCAGGCAAAAGATCGAGCTTGATCCGGAGCGGCCGCAATTCGTCCTGACGGAAACGGGTATTGGCTATCGGCTGCGCGCCGGAGAATAGCCAACCATGAAACCGTTGCGCGGTAGGCTATTTCGTCTGCCGCGCTATCGATGCCGGCGCGTTGTAGTCCAGCAGCCGGATCGCCTCGTCGGCGGCTTCCACCATCTCCGACATGAGTTTGCGTGTTCGCTCGAAATCGGCAGCGGTCATGCTGCGAAACAGCATGTCATTCACTGGACGCTGAACGGGTGCCAATTCATTGAGCAACGCGCGCGCTTTCGGGGTGATGGTCAGGATGACGCGGCGACGGTCTTCCTCGTCGGTCTCTTTCTCGACAAGGCCGCTTGATACCAGCTTGTTGATTTCAATGGTAATGAACGCGCCGCTGAAGTGTAGATGCTCGGCAACCTGATTGACGCCAATCTTCTCATCGGTGCCGCTCAAATGAGCAATCGCAATCAGCACCGTATACTGCGTGCCTGATAGGCCAATAACGGCGCCGAGCTGCCCGCGCACAGCCTGAAGCCGCGCCGAAAACGCCAAAGTGTCATGAACGAATTGACGGAAAGCCCGATCCGACCCGTCGACCATCAATTGTGGCCGCGAAATCGTCGGCTCTACCTTCATTTTACGTGATTTGCTTCTAGTCGCCATCAGGCCCCCGCACACCTATGAGTCGTATAGCGGCGGCGTTACTTACAAACAAGTTGGAACCGGCGCGGGGCAGATCAGCCATGCTTGACAGCACGAGCTTTCGTTCGATAATATAGCTTTGTTATAAAGCTATATGTGTGCCGTTGGGTTTTGCGATCAGGAGATGACCATGGGCGCCACTGCGGACGTGGATCCCCGCGCCTTCCGCCAGGCGCTCGGGCAGTTTGCCACCGGCGTCGCCGTGATCACGGCCGAAGCCGCCGATGGTCATGCGATCGGCCTGACCATGAGTTCGTTCAACTCGGTCTCGGTCGATCCGCCGCTGATCCTGTTCTCAATCGACCGCAAGGCCTTCAGCCTCAAGGCGATGACCGAGGCCAAGGGCTACGCCGTGAACATCCTCGGCCGCGACCAGGAGCGCCTGTCGAACAAGTTCGCCAGGGCGCTCGACGATAAGTGGGCGGCGGTCGAGCATACGCTGGGCCATGAGGCGGCGCCCCTGATCGCCGGCGCGCTCGCGCACTTCGAATGCGCGCCATACGCGCAATATGACGGCGGAGACCATGTAATCTTCGTCGGCCGGGTGGTGAAGTTCGCCGCCTATCCGGCCAACGAGCCGTTGATCTTCTTCCGCGGGGCCTATCGCAGCCTTGCGAGCACCGAGCGCAGTCCGGAATGGCCGCTGCCGATGCACTACTGAAACAACACACCTGAAATGCTCATCATGACTGAAAGTGACCGAGGCAACCCATGATCAAGACCGGCGAACAGCATATCGCGAGCCTGCGCGACGGCCGTGAAATCTATCTCGATGGCGAGCTGGTGGATGACGTGACTACCCATCCGGCATTCCGCGGTGCGGTAGCTTCGATCGGGCGGATGTTCGATTTTCAGAGCGCGCCGGAAAATCGCGACCTGATGACCTTTGAGACCGAGACCGGTACCCGCGCCAACCGGATCTGGGAATTGCCCGGCAGCTATGATGCGCTGGTCAATCGTCGCCACGGGCTGGAAGCCTGGACCGAGCTGCATGCCGGGTTCATGGGCCGCGCGCCGGATCACGTCGCCTCCTGCATCGCAGGTATGTATATGGGTGTCGAGGTGTTCGAGGCTTACGACAAGGCGCGCGCCAAGGCGCTGGCTGACTACTATCGCTACGCCCGCGACAACGACCTCTACCTCACTTACGTCATTATCAACCCGCAGGCCGACCGCTCCAAGAGCGCGGCGGAGCAGGCCGATCCGTTCCTGTCAGCGGGCGTGGTGTCGCGCGATGCCGAGGGGCTGACGATTCGTGGCGCCAAGATGCTGGCGACCGGCGGCATCATGGCAAACGAGGTGTTCGTCACCTGTATTCAGCCGCTGCAGCCCGGTGACGAGAAATATGCGGTGTCCTTCGCGATTCCGATGAACACCAAGGGTCTGAAAGTGCTGTCGCGCAAGTCGTACGAGGCTGCGTCGCCGTCGGTATTCGACAACCCGCTGTCGAGCCGGTTCGATGAAAATGATGCCGTGCTGTACTTCGACGACGTGAAGGTGCCTTGGGATCGCGTGTTCATCGTCGATGACATCGCGATGTGCCAGAAGCAGTTCCACGCCACTCCGGCGCATGTGTACCAGAACTACCAGGCCATGATCCGGCTCTCGGTGAAGCTGCGCTTCCTGATCGGCATCGCATACCGGACCGCCGAGACCAACGGTATCGCCGGCTTCCCGCAGGTGAAGGAAATGCTCGGCCAGCTCGCCGCCGAAGTGTCGATGGTCGAGGCCTTTGTGGTGGCGATGGAGACCAAGGGCACGCAGCGCGGCGCCTACTACGTGCCGGACCGGGCCATGCTGTATTCGGCGCAGGTTCTGACCCAGCAACTCTATTCCAAGGTCATCAACACCCTGCGCGAACTCGCCGGCGGCGGGATGATCATGCTGCCGTCGTCTGTGAAGGACTTCGCCAATCCGGAACTGGCGCGCCTGATCGGCAAGACCCAGCAGTCACCGGCCGCCAGCGCGACCGAAAAGGTCAAATTCTACAAGCTGGCCTGGGACGCGGTCGGCTCCGAATTCGCCTCGCGTCACTCGCAATACGAGATGTTCTTTGCCGGCGCGACCTTCGTCACCAAGGGCCATGCCTTCCGCACCTATGACTGGATGAGGTCGGCGGCGTTGCTCGACAAGATGTTGTCCAGCTATGACCTTGCTGATGAAGTCACCACCTCTGCAGCGCCGGTCACCTCGCCGCGCGCTGTCGCTTGATCCGTCCCTTCAGGAAACCTGACCATGGCCATCAATAAACTTCACGATGAATTCCGCACCGTCGATATGTCCTCGGGATGGGAGACGCCTGCGGGCTATCCGGCCGGCATCCAGCAGAAGATCCTGTCGGGCGCGCTCGACGAGGCGAACAAGCGTGGCAGCCGGACCCGCCTGCTGCGTTTCGAGCCGGGCGTTTACACTACCGAGCCATTCGTGCACGAATACTGGGAAGAGGTATTCCTGTTCACCGGCGATCTGATCGTCGGCAATGACAAGCAGGGCAATGGCGGCGAGTCTTTCAAGCCAAACACCTATGCCTGCCGTCCCCCCGGTGCCTATCATGGTCCGTTCAAGTCGGTAGGCGGTTGCGTGCTGATGGAGATCCACTATTTCGATCCAGTCTGAGACAGCGCCGCGGCGTCTGATCGTTGGCATCACCGGGGCATCGGGCACCATTTATGGTGTCCGTCTGCTGCGGCTGTTGCAGGCAACGGACGTCGAAACGCATCTCGTGCTGAGCAAGTCGGCCAAGATCACGCTGACCCAGGAGCTGGATCTCAAAGTGTCCGACGTCACCGATCTGGCTGACGTCGTGCATCAGGCGGATAATATAGGCGCGACGATTTCCTCCGGATCGTTCAAGACCATGGGCATGGTGATCGCGCCGTGCTCGATGCGCAGCCTGGCGGAGATCGCCAGCGGCGTCACCTCGTCGTTGGTGACGCGTGCCGCTGATGTCGTGCTCAAGGAACGTCGTCGGCTGGTGCTGATGGCGCGCGAAGCACCGCTGCATCTCGGTCACCTGAAATCGATGGCGGCAGTGACTGAAATCGGCGCCATCGTCTATCCGCCGGTCCCGGCCTTCTATGCCAGGCCAGCCAGTATCGAACAGATGGTCGACCAGACGCTGGGGCGGGTACTCGATCTGTTCGATATCCAGACCGATGTGGTGAGCCGCTGGAATGGCCTCAATCCCGCCAAGACCCGGGATATCCCATGACCGCGCCGTTGCCGGACGTGACAAGCGTGGCGGCACGATGGCAATGACGGATGATGGCCGGGACCTTGCAGCAGAGAGCTGGGCCTTCGCCCTCAAGCTCTATGCAGAGCCCGGCGTGTCTGACGCCTGCCTGAAGTTGCAGGCCGATACCGGCGTCGATGTCATGATGTTGCTGGTGGTGATCTTCGCAGCGGCGCAGCGGCGTATCGTCCTGACCGTTCCCGACATCAAGGATATGGACAATGAATGCCGCCCATGGCGCGAACAGGTGGTTCGTCCCCTTCGCGCACTCCGCACGGCGCTGAAATCCGGCCCAGCGCCCGCCCCCTCCGAAGTGACCGACAGTCTGCGATCCCAGATCAAGGCGAGCGAACTGATCGCCGAGCGTCTTGAGAACGATCTGCTTGCTGCCTGGCTGCAGGGCAGGGTATCTCAGGACCGCAGACCGGCGCGGGAAGCGATTGGCGGCGTCATGCGTGACGTCGTGCTGCTAGCACTGGGCGAGGAGCGTCATCATCAGATTGGCAGCCTGCAGGCCGCCTTCGACACGCTTCTCTCAGCCACTGATAAATTCGTGCAATGATGCATTGCACGCTGCCAAATTAGTCAGTCTGTGCCTAGCGAGCATGCTTGACTAGCTTTGGTGCTTAGCTATCTTTGTTCGCAATTCTGTGATCAGACGAGAAGAGAACAAAAATCCACATGACGCAGCAGATCCTCGACACCCGCTTCCGTTCCGCACTGGCACGTCTCGCCAAAAGCGACCGTATTCTGACATTCGAGAAGCCTGCTGATCCGCATCTGGAGATCGCGGCGGTGCTGAAAAAGCACGATGGGCGGCAAACGCTGCTATTTCCGTCGGTTAAAGGCTACGATGTTCCGCTGGTCGGGAATCTGCTGAGCTCGAAGGAAAACTGCGAGGCCGCATTCGGCCTCGATTTCAACGGTATCCGTGGCCTGGTACAGCGCGCCATGGGTGGTCCGCTTCCGCCCGAAGTCGTCGCCAACGCGCCGTCACAGGAAGTCGTGCTGAAGAGCGGTTTCGATATCACGAAGATGCTGCCGGCGCTGTTTCATGCGCCGGGGGATGCAGGGCGTTACATCACAGCTGGCATTGTCGTCGTCAAAGACCCCGAGACCGGCATCTACAACGCGTCATATCATCGGCTACAGCTGCTTGGGCCGGATCGCGTCGCCATCAAGCTCGACTTCGGTCGTCATCTCCGCCTCGCTTTCGAGCGCGCCAAGGCGCAGGGCAAGTCGCTGCCAGTTGCGGTCTGTATCGGAACAGATCTGGCGCTGCATTTCACGGCGGCGACCATGGGGTCGCAAATGCCGGAAAGTGCCGATGAGCTGGCTGTTGCCGGTGGTCTCGCCGGCAAGCCGCTGCCGGTGGCCAGGGCCGTCTCGCAGGACATGATCGTGCCGGCCGAATGTGAATTCGTGCTGGAAGGTGAAATCCTGGTCGATGACGTGGCTCCCGAAGGTCCGTTCGGGGAGTTTGTCGGCTTCGCCGCACCGGCGGCGGATGCACCCGTTTTGAAAATTACGGCCGTCACGCATCGCATGCGGCCGATCTATCATGTCATCAACGGTTTCGGGCGTGAGACGATCATTCTGCGTAAATACGTTCTCGAGGCCAGCCTGCTCAAGGTCTTGCAATCGGCGATTCCGATTGTCACCGACGTTGAAATGACCTCCGGCGGCTTGCATCGCTTCCACGCGGTCATTCAGGTCAAGAAGCAGAGCCGCCAGCATAACGGCCTCCAGCGCAATGCGATGATGGCGGCATTTGGTGCGCTGAAGGATCTCGATCTGATTACGATGGTCGACCACGACATCGATATTCGCGATCCCATCGATGTCGAATATGCGGTGGCGACACGCATGGAGGCATCGAGCGATCTCATCCTCATTCCGGGCGCGCGTGGCCACGAATATGTACGCGTCAGCAAGGAAGGCATCCGCACCAAGCTGGGCATCGATGCGACGGTACCGTTCGAGGATCAGGACAAGTTCCGGCGTGTCGAATTCGCAAAGACCGATATCGAACTCAGTCATTTTGCCGCGGGTGAGGACAGGGCCACGCAGGCGCTCGGGCTCGTAGGAACGAACATTGCATAGTATCTGAAGCCCTCTCGACTTTCTCTCAACGGTTAGGAATCCCTGATGAAGCGACTTCTTGCAGCGGCCCTGCTGATGGGCACCGGACTGAGCGCCACTGTCGCGTCTGCGCAGGACTGGCCGACAAAGCCGATCAAACTCGTGGTGCCCTATGCGCCGGGTGGCTACACGGATGCGGTCGGTCGCATCACCGCGCGTTTCCTTGAGAAAGAACTGGGGCAGACGGTGATCGTCGATAATCGCGCCGGTGGTGGTGGTATCGTTGGTTCCGATCTGGTGTCGAAGTCGCCGGGCGACGGCTACACGCTGTGCGTCTGCAGTGTCGGAGCAATCTCGATCGCGCCGGTCGCACAGACCACGTCTTACGATCCGATCAAGAGCTTCAAGCCGATCAGCGTCGTCAGCACGATTCCGCAAACCGTGATTGTCAATCCATCTTTGCCAATCAACTCGATGGAAGATCTCGTCAAATACGCCAAGGCCAATCCGGGCAAGCTGACCTATGGCTCCAGCGGTGCAGGCGGGCTGATGTATTTCTCGGTCGCTCTGTTCGATGCGCGTGTCGGCACCAAGATGACTCACGTGCCATTCAAGGGCGGCTCGCCGGCAACCGCAGCCGTGGTCTCGGGCGAAGTCAATTTATCCTTCACCAACATGACCGACGCGCTGCCGCAGATCGAGGCCAATACCGTCCGCGCACTGGCCGTGACGTCCGCAACCCGCAGCGAGTTCACGCCGAAGCTTCCAACCGTCGCGGAGACGGTGTCGCCTGGCTATGCAGTGGAGTCGTGGAACGGCGTCATGGCGCCGGCATCGACGCCGGATGCGATCGTCGCGAAAGTATCGGACGCCCTGAAGAAAATGGCCGCCGATCCGGAAGTGAAGAAGAACATGGCGGTCGCTGGTGCGTCGACGGTGTTTACGACGCCTGCTGAATACACGGCACAGATCACCAGGGAAGTCGATCAGTGGCGCACGCTGCTCAAGGAAATCTCCGAGAAAAAGACCTGAGTGCGTGATCCCCGGTGGTGCCTGCTTCACGCAGGCGCCATCCGACCATCGTTTCGACGGCAAACGGCATAAGGGCCCGCCATGAAATCACTCGCGCAGCGTGGGAATTCGGACTTCTACACGGGCTTGCTTCTCGTCGTGGTTGCGGCCGTCGCTTTGCTCTATATCCGCACGCTGACCGTCGGCACTGTGCTCGAGATGGGCCCGGGCTACTTCCCGCTTGGATTGGCCTTGATCCTGCTGGGCATGGGTCTCGTCATGATCGTCAAGGGACTGACGACTGCAGGTGTTCCGGTCGGTGCGGTCCATCTGCGTCCCTTGTTCTTCATTCTGCTGTCCTTTGCCGCGTTCGGCTTGCTCGTCGAGCGGGCCGGGCTCGCCATTTCGATCGTGGTGCAAGTTGGCCTGGCGCATTTCGCTTCGCGTGAAACCACCTGGCTGGCCAGCGTAATCACCGCTGTCGCGCTGGCGATCGTATCCTCGATCGTTTTTGTCTGGCTTCTCAAGATTCCCGTGAGCGTGCTGCCATGATCGACCTGTTTGCCGCGCTCGGCCATGGCTTCTCGGTCGCCGCCACGCCGATCAACCTGCTGTTCTGTCTGATCGGCGCCGTCTGCGGAACATTGATCGGCGTACTGCCCGGTCTGGGTCCGGTGGCCACCATCTCGTTGCTGCTGCCAGCCACCTACGCCCTCGATCCGGTCGGGGCCATCATCATGCTCGCCGGTATTTACTACGGCGCGCAATATGGCGGCTCGACCACGGCGATCCTGGTCAATATTCCGGGCGAGTCCACGTCCGTCGTCACCGCCATAGACGGCTACAAGATGGCGCAGCAGGGTCGGGCCGGCGAGGCGCTGGCGATTGCTGCAATCGGCTCCTTCATCGCGGGCTGTTTCGGCACCGTGGTGATCGCACTCCTCGGTCCGCCACTGGCGTTGATGACGCAGAAGTTTGCGTCGCCCGATTACTTTTCCTTGATGGTGCTCGGCCTCGTATCCGCGGTGGTGCTAGCCAACGGCTCGGCCTTCCGCGCCGTGTCGATGATCTTCCTTGGCCTGCTGCTTGGCATGGTCGGTATGGACATCAATACCGGTGAAGCGCGAATGACGTTCGGTCTAATCGAGTTGTCCGACGGCATCAACTTCGTCGCGCTGGTGATGGGCCTGTTCGGCGTGGCCGAGGTGATCTCGAATCTCGAAGGCGTTTCCACCCGCATCGTCAACCATTCGAAAATCACCAGCATCTGGCCATCCTTCAAAGTGTTGCGCGGAGCCTGGGGCGCAGTGATGCGCGGCACGTTGCTGGGCACGTTGTTCGGCATCCTGCCCGGTGGTGGTGCGACAATTGCGTCTTTCTCATCCTATGCGCTTGAGAAGCGCGTATCGAAGACACCGGAGCGGTTCGGTAACGGCGCCATCGAAGGCGTTGCAGGTCCGGAGTCGGCCAACAACGCCGCCGCGCAGACATCCTTCGTGCCCCTGTTGACCATGGGTATTCCAACCAGCGCGACAATGGCATTGCTGGTCGGCGCGCTGACGCTGCATGGCATCGCGCCGGGGCCGACCATCATTTCGCGCCAGCCGGATCTGTTCTGGGGTCTGATCGCCAGCATGTTTATCGGCAATGCGATGCTGGTTATCATCAATCTGCCGATGATCGGGATCTGGGTGCGGCTGCTCAATGTGCCGTATCGTATTCTCTATCTGATTATCGTCGTGGTCTGTGCGATCGGCGTGTTCTCGGTCAATAATTCGAGCTTCGACATCTATATGACCGTGGGCTTCACGGCTCTCGGCTATATCCTGCGCAAGCTGGACGCAGAGCCTGCGCCATTGCTGATGGGCTTCGTGCTCGGTCCGATGGTCGAGGAGAATTTCCGCCGCAGCCTGATCACATCGCATGGCGATCCGATGGTGTTTCTGCAGCGGCCGATCAGCCTCGTGCTTCTGCTCCTGTCTGCAGCTTTGCTGATCTCCATCGTCATGCCGTCGATCAGCAAACGCCGCAACGAAGTCTTTCAGGAGTGACACCAGCCCTCTGTCGGCGGTGCGAATGACAAGAGAACGAGAGACTCCATGAACAAGCACGCCCCGGTTTCTTCATCGGTCGACAAGGCCGTTCTGCGCAATGGTGGCGAGATTCTCGTCGCGGCGCTCCGCCGCAACGGCGTCGATCGCATGTTCGGCGTGCCCGGTGAAAGCGCACTACCAATCTTTGACGCGCTCTATGAGCCGGATGCCGGGATCCGCTTCATCGTCTGCAGGCATGAGACAACGGCGTCCCATATGGCGGAAGCCGACGGCAAGATCTCGGGACGGCCCGGCATTTGCGTCGTCAGTCGCGGTCCGGGAGCCATGCAGGCCGCACTCGGATTACACACTGCGTGGCAGGATTCCACGCCGATGATCCTGATCGTCGGCCAGGTGCCGCGAGGCCATCTGGGCCGCGAGGCCTTCCAGGAAATGAACTACGTCCGAACCTTTGACGACATGACGAAATGGGTGGTCGAGATCGACTCCGTCGACCGTATTCCGGAATTGGTCAGCCGCGCCTTCCATGTCGCGATGCAAGGGCGTCCGGGACCCGTCGTGTTGTCGATTCCGGAAGATATTCTCGGTTCTGTCAGCGAGGTCGCTGATGCGGCGCCGGCGACAGTCATCGAGGCGGCCCCCTCAGACGCGCAGATGGCTGACGTCCGCGCGCTGTTACAGAAAGCGCAGCGACCTCTGGTCATTGTCGGAAATCTCGGCTGGACGGCCACTGCGGCGGAACAATTCAGAGCATTTGTCGAACGCAATGATCTGCCTGTCGTCGCCGGCTTTCGTTCACAGGACGTGCTCGATAACCGCAGCGATCAATATATCGGTGATATCAGCCTCGGCTGCAGCCGGCCGCTGATGGCGCGGGTGAAAACGGCCGATCTGCTGCTCGTGATTGGTGATCGGCTGGGTGACGTCACCACCAATCATTACTCGCTGTTTGACGTTCCGACGCCCAAACAGGTCTTGATCCATGTGTTTCCCGGTCCGGAAGAGATCGGCCGTGTCTATGTGCCGACACTCGGTATTCCCGCCAATTCGTCGCGTTTCGCCGAGGCGCTCGCCAAATTGCCGCCGCTTGAGAGTAGCGCATGGGCCGGCTGGCGTGCTGAATCGCGTCAGGCCTATGAGGACTATCAGGCGCCACGTACCGATGCGCCGCCATTCGATCTGGCCAAGGTGATCGATCATCTGAATTCGCAATTGCCGGACGATGCGATCGTGAGCAATGGCGCTGGCAACTACACGATCTGGCTGCATCGCTACTATCGCTACCGCAAGCTCCGCACCCAGATCGCGCCAAAGTCGGGTTCGATGGGATACGGCCTGCCGGCCGCCATTGCCGCGCAGCTGCGCCATCCGGAACGCAGGGTCGTCTGCCTGGCCGGCGACGGCTGCTTCATGATGGCCTCACAGGAATTCGCCACGGCGGTCCAGCAGCAACTGCCGATCATCGTCATCATCGTCAACAATGCGATGTATGGTTCGATCCGGATGCACCAGGAACTCAATTTTCCAAATCGCCCGGGCGGCACGGATCTGCTCAACCCCGACTTTGCCGCGCTCGCGCAGTCCTACGGGGCCCATGGCGAGGCGATCGAGGCGCATGACGATTTCCCGGCCGCCTTCGCGCGGGCCGTAGCGGCGGAGCGCCCCGCGATCATCGAACTGCGCGTCAACCGCAATCAGCTGACGCCTGACCGCAGTCTCTAAGGCCAGTCCGGGTAAGCCCGTCCGGGGCTTCCAATCTGAAGGGAACCTCTCGTCACCCCTGCGATAGGGCGCTAAAGTCTCCTGAAGCCCTCGAATCGCGGGCGCTGAAAGAGGCAACTGAGACCATGACCATCCGCCTGCATCGCGGCGATCTGCCGGATCTGAGCCGCTACACCGATTCGGTGGCGATCGACACCGAGACCATGGGTCTCAATCCGCATCGCGACCGGCTATGCGTGGTGCAGCTTTCGCCCGGCGATGGAAGCGCTGATGTCGTGCAGATCCCGGCGGGCCACACGGATGCGCCGAACCTGAAGAAGCTGCTCGGCGATCCCAAGGTCACCAAGCTTTTCCACTTCGCGCGTTTCGATCTCGCTGCGCTCTACAATGCGCTCGGCGTCATGCCTTCGCCGGTCTATTGCACCAAGATCGCCTCCCGCCTGTGCCGCACCTATACCGACAGACACGGCCTCAAGGATCTGGTCCGCGAAGTCCTCGGCGTCGATCTGTCGAAGCAGCAGCAGTCGAGCGACTGGGGCAGCCAGACCCTCAGTGAGGCCCAGCTATCCTACGCCGCATCGGACGTGCTGCATCTGCATGGGCTCCGCGAGCGGCTGAACGTGATGCTGGCGCGGGAGGGCCGCACGGAGCTGGCGCAGGCCTGTTTCGAATTCCTGCCGACCCGGGCCAAGCTCGACCTGTCGGGCTGGGAAAACGAAGACATTTTCGCCCATTCGTGACCGGCTTGCGGCGAAGTGACTTTCTGAAACATCTGAGGGGTCCTCCCGCCGCGTTTCGGTCATAGTCCTCGTTCTGGTGGGGCGGGGCTGCAAACCGGTGCATTTCAGCGTAGACTAGCACTGGTTTGGCATGGCCTTTCTCGGCATGGCCCGTTGGAGCGGCGGTGAGTTCAGTTCAGGTTCCCAGCTATCAGGCGGGCATGGATGCGCGGTTCAGGGCCGCTGCACGCCATAGCCGTTTGGTGCGCGTGCTGCGGATCGCTGTCCCTGCCGTTGTGATCCTGTCGATGGCCGCGATCGTCGGTGTATCGATCTTCAATCCGTTCCGGATCCTCGCCAAATTGCCGCTCGACATGGGCAATCTGGTCGTTTCGGGTACTAAGATCACTATGGAGACGCCGCATCTGTCAGGCTTCTCGCCGGACGGGCGGCCCTATGAATTATGGGCCAAGGCCGCGACGCAGGATCTGACGGACCCTGACAATGTCGAACTGACGACCTTGCGCGCCAAGGTGATGATGGAAGACAAGTCGACGATGACGATGGATGCCCGCACCGGGAAGTTCAATTCGAAGGCGCAGATGCTCTATCTGTATCAGGACATCTTCCTGCAAACGACGACCGGCTACGAAGCGCGGCTGACTCAGGCGGAGATTGACATCGCCAATGGCACCGTCAGATCGGACGAGCCGGTCGATGTCAAACTTCTCAACGGCACTTTGCTCGGGCAACGGATGCGCATTACGGAACATGGCGAGCTGGTGCGGTTCGAGGGTGGTGTGTCGATGAACCTGAAGATGGACCCACCTTCGCCGGATGCTTCGGCTCAGCCTGAGACCGTGGCAGAGCCTGAAGTCGCGCCGGAGCCTGCGAGGCCGCGGGCCGCCAACGGCAAGCGCGCCAACGCGAAATGAATGTGATGATTTTTCTCTTCAATAATATCCGACTCCGCGGGGTGACCGGTGCTGCGATTGCCGTGCTCGCCCTCGCTCTGACAGGCGATGCAAATGCGCAGAGCGCGGTGCAGGGTGTGCCGAATGCGATGCAGGGCTTCTCGCAGAATCGCGATCAGCCCATTCAGATCGAAGCCGCATCGCTGGAAATGCGCGACAAGAAAAAGGAAGCGACATTCGCAGGCGATGTGAAGGTCGTGCAGGGTGACACCACGATGAAGTCGAAGACGCTCGTGGTCTTCTATGACGGCGGTGGCTCGGCGAACGAGCCGGCTGCCAAGGCTGCTCCCAAGACGCCGATCAAGGCGGCGCAACCGGGTCCGGGCGGCTCGTCGGCGATCAAGCGACTTGAAGCGCGCGGCGGCGTTATCGTCACCCAGAAGGATCAGGTCGTCACCGGCGAGACGGCGGTATTCGACACCCGGTCCAATCTCGTCACCATGCAGGGCAATGTTGTCCTCACCCAGGGCAAGAATGTGCTGCGCGGCGATCGTCTGACCGTGGATATGACCACGGGCACCTCACGCGTTGAATCCAACAGCGGCAGGGTTCAAGGCATGTTCGAGTCGTCCGGCCAGCAGAAGGGTGGCGGTGGCCCGACCTCGATCATACCTGGGCCTGGAAGCGGAAAACCCAAGTAAATCTAATGATTTACCGACATGGACGAGCCGGGTCCTGTTGAAACCGGTCGCACAACCAGTTATCGCCATTGTTTTAATCGACATGGAAGGCTTGGCGTTCGGCTGGGCAAGGGACATTTAGTCCGCCATGCTGTTCCCATTGGTCAAACATGCCGCGACGTGGCGCGGATGACGTTTAGAGGCTGATCGAAGCGCGAATGGTTGATTTCCTCGGCATGTTCCGTCGGCGCGCTCCGAAACGCGGTCCGCAGGGTTTTGCGCGCTCGCCGGTCGACATCACGGCGCTTGGCGACAGCATGGGCGACATGCTGGGCAGCCCCAGCCGTGAGGCGCCGCCCTTGGTTCGCACCGGCCCGGCCGATACCCCCCAGGTTCCGCAGGCCCGGGCGGAGGCCCCGCGTGCCCCGCAGCAGGCGCCGGCCCGCCGCCCGGAGAAGGCGCCGCAGCGGCCCCGAACCAACGGCGCCGCCGCACCAAAAGCGTCTCCGCGTGCGGGCTATCTGGCCGTCCATAATGTGAAAAAGAGCTTCGGCTCACGGCAGGTCACCCGCGGCGTCAGTATCTATGTTCGTCGTGGTGAGGCGGTCGGCCTGCTCGGACCGAACGGCGCCGGCAAGACCACGGTGTTCTACATGATCACCGGCCTGATCAAGCCCGACAGCGGCGCCATCGAGCTTGATGGCCACGACGTCACCCAGCTACCAATGTATCAGCGTGCTCGCCTCGGCATCGGCTATCTGCCGCAGGAAGCCTCGATTTTCCGCGGTCTGACGGTCGAGCAGAATATCCGAGCGGTGCTGGAAGTCGTCGAACCCAGCCGGAAGAAACGTGAGCGCGAGCTGGATTCCCTGCTCGAAGAGTTCAACATCCAGAGACTGCGCAAGTCACCGTCGATCGCTTTGTCCGGCGGTGAGCGCCGCCGCGTTGAAATCGCGCGTGCACTGGCGACGCGACCGAATTACATGCTGCTCGACGAGCCCTTCGCTGGCATCGACCCGATTGCGGTGGGCGATATTCAGGATCTGGTCCGCCATTTGACCAATCGCGGCATCGGTGTGCTGATTACCGACCATAATGTGCGCGAAACGCTGGGGCTGACAGACCGCGCCTATATCGTCTATGCTGGTGAAATCCTGACGGAGGGGTCTCCTGAGGAGATCGTGGCTGACCCGGACGTGCGTCGCCTTTACCTTGGCGAGGAATTCCGCCTCTAGACCAAATTTACAATTCGTCAAGTCGTGTACATCAGGCTGGGAAAGAGATAAGCAAGAAACGGACCAACTTTTGGATCGGTTTTTGCCTCCATGGCGCTGACGCAGAGACTAGAGTTCCGGCAATCTCAGTCGCTGGTGATGACGCCGCAGCTGATGCAGGCCATCAAGCTGCTGCAGTTGTCGAATCTCGATCTTGCAACCTTTGTCGAAGATGAACTGGAGCGCAATCCGCTGCTGGAACGCGCCAGCGACGGTCCTGAGCCGCCGGTGGCCGGAGAGGCCACCCCCGAGCGCAGCGAGTTCTCCGGTCACGACGAGGCGGGCTATGCTTCCGGCCAGGACGATGGCGGCGACCATTCCGATTTTTCCGATCGTTCAGGCGGCGATAGCTTCGATGCGCCGGCGCCCGACGAGTGGATGAACCGCGAACTCGGCACCCGCGCCGAGATCGAACAGACCCTGGATACCGGGCTGGACAATGTCTTCTCCGAAGAGCCGGCCGAAGCCGCCGCGCGTAACGCGCAGGACGCAGCCCCAACCGCCTATACCGAATGGGGCGGCGGCGCCTCCAATGACGACAGCTACAATCTTGAGGCCTTCGTTGCCGCAGAGGTGACGCTCGGCAGCCATCTTGCCGAACAGCTCGCGGTGGCGTTCTCATCGCCCGTGCAACGCATGATCGGTCAATACCTGATTGATCTCGTCGATGAGGCCGGCTACCTGCCGCAAGATCTTGGCGATGTGCATGAGCGACTGGGCGCATCTACTGACGATGTCCAAACTGTTCTCGGTGCGTTGCAGAAATTCGACCCCCCGGGGGTCTGCGCACGCAGCCTCAGCGAATGTCTCGCAATCCAGTTGCGTGAACAGAACCGCTACGATCCTGCGATGCAGGCACTGGTCGAGCATCTCGATCTCCTGGCCAAGCGCGACATCGGCAATCTCAGAAAAATCTGCGGCGTCGACGACGAAGACCTCACCGATATGATCGGCGAGATTCGCAGGCTCGATCCGAAGCCCGGTCTGAAATTCGGTTCGGCGCGGACCCAGACTGTTGTGCCCGACGTTTACGTGCGGCCCGGTCCCGATGGCGGCTGGCATGTCGAATTGAACAGCGACACGCTGCCGCGCGTTCTCGTGAATCAGGTCTATTATTCCGAACTGTCAAAAACGATCCGCAAGGATGGCGACAAGTCGTACTTCACTGATTGTTTACAGAACGCGACCTGGCTGGTGCGTGCGCTGGATCAGCGCGCGCGTACTATCCTGAAGGTTGCGACCGAGATCGTCCGGCAACAGGATGGCTTCTTCACGCAGGGTGTTGCGCATCTGCGGCCGCTGAATCTCAAGGCGGTTGCTGATGCCATTCAAATGCATGAATCGACAGTGTCGCGCGTTACCGCCAACAAATACATGGCGACAAATCGCGGCAGCTTTGAATTGAAATACTTCTTTACGGCGTCGATAGCGTCGGCTGATGGTGGCGAAGCGCATTCGGCTGAAGCGGTGCGACATCACATCAAGCAATTGATCGATGGAGAAAGTCCTTCTCTTATTCTTTCGGATGACACGATTGTGGAACGCTTGCGCGAAGCCGGAATTGATATCGCGCGCCGTACCGTTGCCAAATACCGTGAAGCCATGCGTATTCCATCTTCGGTCCAGCGCCGCCGCGACAAGCAGAGTATGCTCGGCAATGCACTCACGGCGCCCGCCATATCGTCCGACAGGACAACCGACCGATCCCGCGACACTGCACCAGCTTGATTGCACTCCCGCGGAAACGGGATACTGTCGGTTCAGCGCAGAACGAATCGAGGCATCAGCATGACCCTTCGTATCTCGGGAAAAAGCATCAATGTTGGAGACGCTTTGCGAGGCCGCGTGAGCGAGCGGACCGACGAGGTCCTTCGCAAATATTTCGATGGCAATTATTCCGGCCACATTACGCTCAGCAAGGACGGCTTCGGCTTCCGCACTGATTGTGCGTTGCATCTTGATTCCGGAATTACGCTCGAAGCGGACTCCAATGCAGCGGATGCTTATGCCAGCGCCGATCAGGCGCTGCTCCAGATCGAGAAACGTTTACGTCGCTACAAGAGCCGGCTGAAGGATCGTTCCGCGCGCAAGGCGCATGCGGAAAATCAGGCGATGGCCGAACTCACGGCCCCGACTTTGGACGCGCCGAGCTACATCCTTGAGGCCCCCGATCACGAGGACGATGCCGACGGCGGCTACGATCCGGTCATCATTGCCGAATCGACGAGGTCGCTGAAGCGGCTTTCGGTGAGCGAAGCTGTCATGGAACTCGACTTTACCGGCGCCGCGGTTGTGGTATTTCAGCATGGCAGTACCGGCCGGCTAAATATCGTTTATCGACGGGGGGACGGTAACGTGGGTTGGGTCGATCCGCCGGTGGTTAAACCGTCTTGACGGCATTGACGCCCAAACGCCCCCTCCCTATGGTCCGCCGCCTTTGACAGGTTATGCCCGTCAATGGATTTCGCATGGGGGGTTCCGGTGCTAGAGTACGTTCGGGCGTTCGCGCCCGGTGCGTTTTCCACCACAGGGAACGATGCCCTTTCCAGTCTTTCTTGACGCTGCCGGTTTTGGTTCTAACTACCCGCTGACGGTCAAACATCCTCGGAACGGTCAATGACGATTACCGATCTGGTCGCGCCCGAGGCGATAATCCCGGCGTTGAAGGTCAACAGCAAGAAGCAGGCGCTGCAGGAGCTCGCGGCGCGCGCGTCTGCGCTCACCGGTCAGAACGACCGCGCCGTTTTCGAGGTGCTGTTGCAGCGCGAGAAGCTCGGTACGACGGCCGTGGGCTATGGCGTTGCCATTCCGCATGGCAAGTTGCCGAAACTCGACAAGCTGTTCGGCCTGTTTGCGCGCCTCGACCGTCCGATCGATTTCGAGGCCATGGACGGCCAGCCGGTCGATCTGGTGTTTCTGCTGCTGGCGCCTGAAGGTGCCGGCGCCGATCATCTGAAGGCGCTGGCACGGATAGCACGTCTCCTGCGCGATCAGGACGTCGCCAAAAAGCTGCGTGCCTCCCGTGACGCGCAGGCGATCTATTCCGTGCTCGCTTTGCCGCCGGCGACGGCCGCTTAACCGTCTCACCCCGCAGCTTGCGCTAGAAGCGCCCGGTTTGACCGGGCGATTCTGTACCCCGAACCAGGCCCATATCTGTGTGGGGACGGAAGGCTGGTTGGCCTCGCCGGCTTACGCCGCGAATTCCCTTGCGGAGATTGGAGCGAGCGACTCGTTGCGCACCGCCTGCCGCGCGGTGATCGATGCGAGTTCGTTCATGGCTACAGAGGCGGCTTCGGCCTGCGTTTCGGCACGGACCGATTCTGCTTCTTCTGCTGCGGCAGCTGCGCGCGATGAGGCTGCCATCCGCAGTGCTGTCTGGATCTCACTGGAATCCGCGCCGCTCTTGAGTAGCAGCAGCGTCAGCAGCGCCTTGACGTCGGAATTCATCGCGTCTGCACTCTGCTTCATGCGTCGCACTGCCGCTGACGTTTCGGGAACGTTGACGGCCGCTACGGGACGAAGCTTGGCGACATTGCTACCCGAAGCTTCTGTACCCTGCATGCGCATCGGACTGGCATGTTCTTCCGCCATCATCACCCGCGATGCGGCAGCAAGCTGCAACGCATTGTGAATCTCCGGCGAACTGGTGCCGGTCTTCAGCAGCAGCAAAGTGAGGAGGGCTTTGACGTCCGAGTTCATCGCGGCACTGTTTTGCATGGCGTTCCTCGCTTGTGAGAAGAGTGACGGGGTTAGTTGAAACGTTGTCCGATCAGTCGTTCAAAGAAGGTTGGTTGTTGCGGCGAAGGTTGTGAGCGCACCGTCCTCAAGGCTGCCGCGGATCAGGGTTGGTGAGAGAAAGTCCGGATCTGCGAGTGCTACAGTCGTCACAAGGCGCGCGCTATCCAGGGCGCCGGGTTTCTGAACGGCCTCAGTGCTCAATTGCCCGACCGGCAAGCGGTCTGACTTGGTCACGAAAGGCGGGTTGCCGTCGGGCGCGGTAATGGGAGGGACGGTGCCGTCGGCGCGCATCAGGAATACGGCGGCCGCTGCGCAGCCCGGCGCAAAAACGAAGATTGCGAAGCAGGCTGCAACCACCGGCCGACTATCAAAACTCCGGGAGCTGGTCCGGGGAACTGAATCTGATTTCTGAGGGGTGATCGTTGCACCGAAGTTCCGCAGCAAGTCTTCGACTTGAACGATCTGGGCTTGTGTCGATCCGCTCATGGCGACCTCGAATCTCACTATGACCAGAGTTTCTCAAGTCATGGTGAATGCGTGGTCACTGTTTTCTTCTGTGAAATGGCAGCAGCAATCAGGCGCAATGTTGCCATCGCATCGGATATCTGGATTGTTATTGATGAGGGGATCGGTTTTTCAGATGGCGATGGTGGCTGGAGCCCGTGTCCGAATCGATCACGTCACATGCTGCGCTGACGGTGTTGACGAGGGGTAAAGCAAATACCGCGTTATCAAATGAAGCACGAGCGGCTGCGTATGATGACAGTTGTTGTTCGGACATTGGGATACGCGGTTCCACCGCGTATCCTGACATCTGCATGCTGGCCGGTTCGCGTTAGTGAACGCTGACGGTCTGCAATTCCTGGCTCCATGCATTCGCAATCGCAGCTTCTCGGCTGTCGGTGAGCATGATCGGTGTGCCGTCGGCGGCATGCAGCGCGAACAGCTGCAGTCCCGGCGCAATCGCTGGCGCCTGCGGGAATAGTCCCGGCACGTCTTCCGAGCGAACCGGCTTCACATAGGCGATCATACCTTCGCCCAGATGCGCCAATGCTTCGGTGGTGACGGCGGCATTTTCATTGATCGTAACAACTTCAGTCATCGTCTCGACTCCTTCTATGAGATCAAGCGGTCGAGTCCGCTACTCGTTCCATACTCAGGATGCATGACTTGATCGAAAACCAGAAACCAGTTTGTCGGGTCATGCATTATTCGTGTTCATTGATAGCGATTGTCTTAATGACCCTTTCAGGCTCAGGCCTGGCCAGATCAATCGACAACAGCCCGTTCTTCAGATCCGCACCCAGCACCAGCATCCCCTCTGCCAGCACAAAAGTACGCTGGAAGTGACGCGCGGCGATGCCGCGATGGATATATTGCCGGGTCTTGTCGTCCTGCTGGCGGCCCCGGATCACGAGCTGGTTTTCCTCGGTGGTCACATCGAGTTGATCGCGGGTGAAACCTGCGACCGCCAGCGTGATCCGCAGGCGCTCGGGTTGACCGGTGTTACGGTCGCACCGCTCGATGTTGTAAGGAGGATAACCGTCGGCGCCTTTGACAACGCGATCGAGCGCACGCTCAATCTCGTCGAATCCCAAAAGGAACGGACTGGATAACGAAGGAACACGAGACATACCTACAAAGCCCTCTCGAAGCGACTTTGAGGGGCCCTTACGGCACCCCTGGCCAATCGGCACTCTGCCAACCGGTCATTCAACAATATGGGCATGCCAAAGCCCGGTTCAAGCACCCCTAACTTGCCGGGAAACCGTTACTAAGGCCTTGAAACGGATCAGATATCGATCCGACTGCGGCCGTCGGCGCTGAACAGGTGCAGTTTGTCGCGGGAAGCCGTGGCGCGGATCGACGCACCGATGGCCGGGGCGTCCTGGCCGGGGATGCGGACGATGATCTCACCCTCGGGCAGCTCGCCCGGGGTGGCGCTGACGGCCTTCTCAGCCCGCGCGCTGGTGCCGTAGACGAAGGTTTCCGCGCCCACCCGCTCGATGGCCTCGACCGTCAGGTTCAGGGTGATTCCGTCGGCTGTGGCCGCCTCACCGGAGATCGCGAGGTCTTCCGGCCGAACGCCGAGAATGCCGGTCCCGGCGGCGCTGCGGCTGTCGCCGGCGAACCGGGCACGGATTTCATCACCATTCAGCTTGATCAGGTTCATCGGCGGCGCGCCGATGAAGGAGGCGACGAAGGTGGTCGCCGGCTTGCGGTAAATATCGAGCGGGCTGCCGATCTGCTCGACCTGGCCGCCATTCATCACCACCAGAATATCCGCCAGCGTCATCGCCTCGAGCTGGTCGTGGGTGACATAGATCGACGTCGTCTTCAGCCTGCGCTGCAGCTTGCGGATTTCGACACGCATGGCGACGCGCAGCTTGGCATCGAGATTGGACAGTGGCTCGTCGAACAGGAACACCTTCGGCTGCCGCACGATGGCGCGACCCATGGCGACGCGCTGGCGCTGTCCACCGGACAATTGTCGCGGCTTACGATCGAGCATTGCCGTGATTTCGAGGATCTGCGCGGCTTCGCGCACGCGCGTATCGATCTCGGGTTTCGGCATGCCCCGATTGCGCAAGCCGTAAGCCATGTTGTTGTAGACGCTCATATGGGGATAGAGCGCGTAGTTCTGGAACACCATGGCGATATCGCGATCGGCCGGTTCGATCTCGTTGACGACACGGCCGCCGATATCGATCTGGCCGGAGGTGATGGTCTCCAGGCCGGCCACCATGCGCAGCAACGTCGACTTGCCGCAGCCGCTTGGTCCCACCAGCACGCAGAACTGGCCGTCGCCGATTTCGAAATCGATGCCCTTGATGGCCTCGAATCCGCCGGGATAGGTCTTGCGGACGTTGCGCAGCGATACGTTGGCCATCTGAATTTACTTCTCCGTCTCGACCAGGCCGCGTACGAACAGCCGCTGCATGAACACAACCACGGCGACAGGCGGCAGCATGGCAAGGATCGCGGTGGCCATCGCGAGCTGCCACTCGGCGAGCTCGTCTGTCGTCGCCAGCATTTTCTTGATACCGGTGACGATGGTCTGCATGGATTCCTGCGTTGTGATCAGCAGCGGCCACAGATACTGGTTCCAGCCATAGATGAACTGGATCACGAACAGAGCCGCCATTGTGGTGACCGACAACGGCAGCAGCGTATCCTTGAAAAAGCGGAAGGGACCGGCGCCGTCGATGCGCGAGGCTTCGAGCAATTCATCGGGGATGGTCATGAAGAACTGACGAAACAGCAGCGTGCCGGTGGCCGATGCGATCAGCGGCAGGATCAGCCCGGCATAGGTGTCGAGCATCTTCAGATCGGCGATCACCTTGTAGGTCGGATAGATACGGACCTCGACCGGCAGCATCAGCGTCACGAAGATGATCCAGAACGCCGTCTGGCGGAACGGAAAACGGAAATACACCACCGCATAGGCGGAGAGGATCGAGATCACGATCTTGCCGAGCGCGATGCCCATTGCCATGATGAATGAATTCATCAGCATCTGACCGACCGGCTCGCGGCTGTAGCGCGACCCGCCGACGAAAATCGCACGGTAGTAGTTCTCCAGCGCATGACCGCCCGGCAGCATCGGCATGTTGCCGTTGACCACTGTCGCGGCGTCATGGGTCGAGGCGATCAGTGCGACATAGACCGGGAAGACGACGATGAACACGCCGAGGATCAGGATCGCGTAAGCGAGGATGTCGTTCCAGCGGCGGTGCTCGACCATCAGTACTGCACCTTGCGCTCGACGTAACGAAACTGGATGGCCGTGAGCGCGATCACGATAACCATCAGGATCACCGACTGCGCTGCCGATCCGCCGAGGTCGCCGCCGAGCCTGCCGTCGGCATAGACCTTGTAGACCATGGTGGTCGTCGCCCCGGCCGGCCCACCACCCGTGACGGCGTCGATGATGCCGAAGGTGTCGAAGAAGACATAGACGACGTTGACGACCAGCAGGAAGAACGTGGTCGGCGACAGCAGCGGGAACGTGATCGTCCAGAACCGTCGATATGGTCCGGCGCCGTCGATCGCCCCGGCCTCAAGTACGCTGCGCGGGATCGCCTGCAGGCCGGCCAGGAAGAACAGGAAATTATAGGCGATCTGCTTCCACACCGCGGCCATGACAACGAGCGCCATGGCGTGGTTGCCGTTCAGCAGCGGATTCCAGTTGAAGCCCATCAGGCGCAGCGGCCGTGCCATGGTGCCAAGCGTCGGGTGGAAGATGAACAGCCACAGCACGCCGGCAACCGCGGGAGCCACCGCATAGGGCCAGATCATCATAACCTTGAACGTCGGCGCTGCTTTCAGATTCTTGTCGGCCTGGGTTGCGAACAACAGCGCGATCGACAGCGAAAGCGCCGCGACCAGCGACGAGAACACCAGCGTCGTCGCCATCGCCTTGTAATATTCGGGCTGCGCAAGAAGAGCCTGATAGTTCTCCAGCCCGATGAATTCCGAATTCAGGCCGAACGCATCTTCGCGCAAAAACGACTGCCAGACGGCCTGACTCGCCGGCCAGTAGAAAAACACCAGGGTGATGACCAGCTGCGGCACGAGCAACAGATATGGCAGCAGCTTACCCTTAAAGACCGCTGACTTTTCCATTGACGTGGTCGTGCCTTCGATGCCGGTGCTTTGGATGCCGTGGTCGAAGGCCCGCTCCGGTGTTGGAACGGGCTTCGTGGGAGCGTTACTTCGCAGTCTTTTCGAAGGTCCGCAACATGGCGTTGCCGCGGCTCACGGCCGTGTCGAGTGCCTGTTGCGCCGTCTTCTGGCCACCCAGCGCAGCCTCGATCTCTTCGGACCAGATGTCGCGCAGTTGCACCATGTTGCCGAATCGAAGCCCGCGCGAATTCTCGGTCGGCTCCTTGTTGGTCAGCTCCTTCAGCGGCGTCTGCAGCACCGGGTTCTTTTCGTAGAAGCCGTCAGCCTTGGTCTTCTCGTAAGCCGCCTTGGTAATCGGCAGATAGCCGGATTCCTGATGCAGCCTGGCCTGGCGGTCGGTGTCGGACAGGAAGCTGAAGAATTTCGCGATGCCCTTGTATTCGTCGGGCTTCTTGCCGCCCATCACCCATAGCGAGGCGCCGCCGATGATCGAGTTCTGCGGCGCGCCGGTGACGTCGGGATAGTAGGGCATCGGCGCCGAGGTGAAGGCGAATTTGGCAGTGCCCTTGGCGGTGGCGTAATAGCCCGACGAGGTCATGAAGAGCGGGCATTCGCCGGAGCCGAACCGGCTTTCGCTGGCATTGCCGCGGCCGGAATAATCGTAGGTCTTGTCCTTCTGCAGTTCGATCAGCGTCTGCAGATGTTTGACATGCAGCGGCGAATTGAACTTCAGTTCGGTGTCGAAGCCATCGAGTCCGTTCGCCTTGCTGCCGATAGGCACGTTGTGCCACGCGGAAAACTGCTCGATATGCGCCCATGTCGCCCAGGCATTGGAGAAGCCGCAGGTGGTATAGCCGGCCGCCTTGAGCTTCCTGGCGTCCTCGAACACTTCGGGCCAGGTCTTCGGAATCTCGGCGATGTTGGCCTTCTTCAGCGCATCCAGATTGACCCACATCACCATCGAGGATGAATTGAAGGGGAACGACAGCATCTCGCCCTTCGAGGTCGAGTAGTAGCCGGTAATCGCGGGCAGATAGTTGTTTGGATCGAACGGCTCGCCCGCATCCTTCATGAGCTGGTAGACGGGTTTAACGGCGCCCTTGGCGCTCATCATGGTCGCGGTACCGACCTCGAAGACCTGCAGGATGTGCGGTGCGGTACCGGCGCGGAATGCTGCGATGCCGGCATTCATGGTGTCGGGATAGCTGCCCTTGAAGGTCGGAACCACCTTGTAGTCCGACTGGCTGGCGTTGAAATCGGCCGCGAGCTTGTTGACGATGTCGTTGTTGCCGCCGGTCATCGCGTGCCACCACTGGATCTCCGTCACCGCATGCGCGGGCGAAGCGAGCGCCAGCGTGGATGCGAACAGGGCAGCAAGTGCGAATGGGGGGCGGATCATGCAGTTTCTCCCGAAGTGCCGTCATCTCGTTGTGCGCGTAGCCGCGCCGGATGACGTGCATGCGACATTTTGACAGCGCGGATGCTAGGCGGGAAATGGCGGCGTTGGGAAGCCGCAAAAAGTCGAAGTCGAACGGGGCTGCGGATCGCGCAGCCCCGTGTCGTTCTTATCGTTTGCGTTCGGAGCCGCTTACGGTTCCCTTGGCGACGAGATCCTTGATCTCGTCCGCGGAGTAGCCGAACTCGCCGAGGATCTCGTTGGCGTGCTCGTTGAACTTCGGCGGGACGCGGCGCAGGCTGGCCTTGGTGCGGTCGAAGCGGACCGGGGAGGCGACGCCCTTGTACCAGTCCTTCTCGATGACATCGCCGCGATGCTTCGTGTGCGCATTGGCCAGCGCCTTGTCGATCGACTGCACGGGACCGGCCGGGAGGCCGGCACCGAGCAGGCGTTCGCACAAAGGTGCGCTGTCGTGATCTTTCAGGATCGCTTCCAGCTCGGCACGCAGCGCATCGCGATTCTGCACACGGTCGCGGTTGCGTGCGAAGCGCACGTCTGTGCCGAGCTCCGGTTTGCCGAGTTCGCGGCACAGCTTCCGGAAAGTGCCGTCATTGCCGACACCCATGAAGATGTTGCCATCGCGCGCCTTGAACACGGCATAGGGCACCAGATTCGGATGCTCGTTGCCGGTCAGGGCAGGCGGCTTGCCGCCATTGTAGAAGTAGTTCGAGGTGTGCGGATGCATGATCGCGAGACCGGTCTCATACAAAGTCGCTTCCACGAACTGTCCGAGACCAGACTTTGCACGCTCCTGCAGCGCCATCAGGATGCCGACGCAGGCATAGAGGCCGGTCGCCATGTCGACGAGCGCGACGCCGATGCGGGTCGGGCCGCTTTCCTGCGAGCCGGTCGAGGCCATCAGGCCGACCATCGACTGGATGATGGCGTCATAGCCGGGATGGCCGCCATGCGGACCGTCGGCGCCGAAGCCGGAGATGCGGCAATGGATCAGCTGCGGGAATTTTTCGCGCAGGAAATCATTGCCGATGCCCCATTTGTCGAGTGTGCCCGGCTTGAAGTTCTCGATCATCACATCGGCATCTTCGAGCATCCGCATCAGCACGGCGCGGCCGCCCTCGGAAGCGAGGTCGAGACCGATGGAGCGCTTGTTGCGATTGGCGCCGACGAAATAGGCCGCATCCTCGTCATGGAACGGGGGGCCCCAGTCGCGGGTCTCGTCGCCGGCGGGCGGCTCGACCTTGACGATGTCGGCGCCGTGGTCACCCAGGATCTGCGTGCAGTAGGGACCACCGAGCACACGCGACAGATCGATCACGCGCAGGCCGGCAATCGCGCCGGGAGCTATGGGCAAGCTCATTCAATCAGCCTTCTCTCAAGTGTCGTTGGGATATTTTTATGCCAGAGAGCATGTCGAAGGCTGTCAGAGCTAGCGGGCTTCCGGCTGGTCAGCAATGGCCTTGTCCGGGCAGCGGCTATGGCCAGAGCGGGGGTATGACGCAACCGCCAGACGAACGCGAACGGGCTCGGCCATCGGCCGAGCCCGTTCGTACCGAGAGTTAATTCGTTTGCGTCGCCGTAACTCAGACGATCACGGTGCGGACGTCGATATTGCCGCGTGTGGCGTTGGAATACGGGCAGACCTGATGCGCCTTCTCGACCAGCGCTTCAGCTTCAGCGCGCGGCAAGCCCGGGAGCGAGACCGCCAGTTCGACATCGAGGCCGAAACCACCGGCTGAACGCGGGCCGATGCCCACGGTGGAGGTGACAGACACGTCGGCGGGTACCTTGGGGCCGCCCTGCGAGCCTACGAACTTCATCGCGCCGATGAAACAGGCAGCATAGCCGGCCGCGAACAGCTGCTCGGGGTTGTTGCCGGCGCCGCCTGCGCCGCCAAGTTCCTTCGGCGTGGTGAGCTTGACGTCAAGCGCGCCATCCAGGGTTGCGGCGTGGCCATCGCGGCCACCGGTTGCTTTGGCGCTGGTCTTGTAAAGCACATTCACAGACATTGTGTGTCTCCTCGTTGTTGTGTCTTGCCCGATTATAATTGCGCACAATTATATTGTGCGCAATACATAAAACGCGTGACGCAATCGAATTGTGCTCAACTGATCGTGAAGGGGTTGGGGTCTGGCGTCACCTGTGGCCAAATAGACTTTGGAGATAATCATGGCCAAGAAACCCGCACCTGTTCCGCTGCTGCAGCTCGATAATCAGCTCTGCTTTGCCGTCTATTCGGCCGGCCATGCGTTCAATCGCGTCTACAAACCGTTGCTGGACCGATTGAAGCTGACCTATCCGCAATATCTGGCGATGCTGGTGCTGTGGGAGCATGACAATGTTCCGGTGAAGGATATCGGGGAACGGCTGTTTCTCGATTCCGGCACGCTGACGCCGCTGCTGAAGCGGTTGGAGGCCGCTGGCCTGATCAAGCGCACCCGCAGCGCGGAGGATGAGCGGCAGATGTTGATCGCGTTGACGGCACAGGGGCAGGCATTGCGCGAAAAGGCCAAGGCCGTACCGCTGGGAATCCTTGCGGCGTCAGCCTGTACCGTAGGCGAGATGGCCGCGATGAAGAATGAACTCGTGGCGCTACGCGACAGGCTGAATGCGGCGCTGGGGGAGTGAGGGGCTGCGTTGTGGCTCAGTATCAGAGCCGCTTTTTCGCGAACGCGCGGCCGGAGTGGGATTTCAGATATTTCTCGAAGGCGAGAGCGCGTTGTTTGTCCGGGAAAGCGCAGTACCAGACCAATTCCCAAGGCATGAACTTTGCGGTGTGTGTGGATTTGCCCGCGTTGTGCTCGGCGAGTCGCCGCTTCAGATCGGCTGTCGCGCCGGTATATTCCTGATGGGGGAAGTTGATGCTGCGGATGATGTAGACGTACCACATCGTGGCTCGGCCCGATTGGGAAGTCATCAAGCAGTAAAGTGGGAACTTCAGTCCGTCTTTGCCCTAGCGGGCTTCGCCGGACACCACGCTCCGCCAGGAGGCTAAGCGCGGCTGCGCCACGCGTAGCCTCTTGGCGGAGCGTGGTGGAGCCAGGCGGGATCGAACCGCCGACCTCTTGCATGCCATGCAAGCGCTCTCCCAGCTGAGCTATGGCCCCGAACCTGCGACGCACTGGGTGGAGCGTCGCGCGGCAAACCAAGATCACATATCAGCAGTGATCTCAAGTCTTACAATTTAACTTTCTTCGTCGCCCGAAACGTCGCCGATGATGTCGGTGACGTCTTCATCGCCTTCTTCCTCGTCGGCAATGAAGGTCGAATCGTCGTCTTCATCGTCATCGATGGTGTCGTCGACTTCGATATCGTCCTCGGATTCCAGCACGGCAGCCTTCTTGCCGGTGTTTTCCTCGGCGTCGGCTTCCTCCAGCGAGACCAATTCTTCGTTCTCGGCGGCTTCCGGAGCTTCTGCGGCGGCAGATGCTGCCGCTGCGCGTGCGGCGGCGTCCGCGCGGGTCCGCGGCGGTGCGATCGGCGCAATCGGCACAACCTCACCCGTATACGGCGAAATCACCGGGCTCTTGTTGAGGTCGTAGAACTTCTTGCCCGTCGTGGGGCAAATGCGTTTGGTTCCGAGATCGGATTTGGCCACGTGAAGGGTCCTGGGGATTTTTTGAAAAACGGTGCTTCACTTGGCTAGTTGACGCGCCCCTGTCAATAGCGCTTTGCGTGAGAATGACCGCGGCGTGACGCAGCGTGGCTCTTATGCTACGAGCCGCCTGCGCGAAGGAACACAATCTTGACCCAATCAGACACAGCTGCCGCCCGCCCGACACCGCTGACGGCGCGTAAATCCGGCGCTTTGCGCGGCTCTGCCCGCGTTCCCGGCGACAAGTCGATCTCGCACCGGGCCCTTATTCTGGGCGCTCTGGCGGTTGGCGAGACCCGGATTACGGGACTGCTGGAGGGCGAGGACGTCCTGAATACCGCCAAATCGATGCAGGCGCTGGGTGCCAGCGTCGAACGAACAGGCGATTTCGCGTGGAAGGTCAATGGCGTCGGTGTTGCCGGATTCGCCGCACCGAAGGCGCCGCTGGATTTCGGCAATTCGGGTACCGGGTGCCGGCTGGTCATGGGCGCCGTCGCGGGCTGTCCGATCGAGGTGACATTCGACGGCGATGCGTCGCTGCGCAGCCGGCCGATGCGCCGGATTGTCGATCCCCTGGAATTGATGGGCGCCAGGGTGACCGCCAGCCAGGAGGGCGGACGTCTGCCGCTGACGCTCAAAGGCGCGCGTGATCCGCTGCCGATCGTCTATCGCACCCCGGTGGCCTCCGCCCAGATCAAGTCAGCCGTGCTGCTGGCCGGCCTGTCGGCCCCTGGCACCACCACGGTGATCGAGACCGAGGCCAGCCGGGACCACACCGAGCTGATGCTCAAGCATTTCGGCGCCGAGATCGTCTCCGAGAAGGAAGGCGCGCACGGCCGCAAGATCACGCTGACAGGCCAGCCCGAACTGAAGGGCGCCGATGTCGTGGTGCCGGCAGATCCGTCCTCCGCAGCATTCCCGATGGTCGCGGCATTGATCGTGCCGGGCTCAGAGATCGTGCTCACCGATGTGATGACCAATCCGCTGCGCACCGGGCTGTTCACGACACTGCGCGAGATGGGCGCGTCGATCGAGGAGAGCGACATCCGCGGCGATGCCGGTGAGCCGATGGCGCAATTCCGCATCACCGCCTCGAAGCTAACGGGCGTCGAAGTGCCGCCGGAGCGCGCGCCGTCGATGATCGACGAATATCTGGTGCTTGCAGTCGCAGCGGCATTTGCCGAAGGCACGACCATCATGCGCGGGCTGCAGGAGCTGCGGGTCAAGGAATCCGATCGTCTGGAGGCCACGGCAGCCATGCTGCGGGTCAACGGCGTCAATGTCGAGATCGTCGGCGACGACCTCATCGTGCACGGCAATGGCCGTGTTGCCGGCGGTGGTCTTGTCGCCACCCATATGGATCACCGCATCGCCATGTCGGCACTGGCCATGGGCCTCGCTTCCGACAAGCCGGTGACCATCGACGATACGACATTCATCGCCACCAGCTTCCCTGATTTCATCCCGATGATGCGGCGCTTGGGCGCTGATTTTTCCTGAGGCGGGCTGGCGTGGATATTTCCGGCGACGGGTGCTAAGCCCGCGCAGGTCGCGCGAGCCCGGCTCCCGATCCACCGCCATTCATCGCTTCAAGACGAGCACGCGCAACGCATGATCATTGCTATCGACGGTCCCGCCGCATCCGGAAAAGGCACGCTGGGCAAACGGCTTGCGCACCATTACGGCTACCGGCACCTCGATACCGGCGTGATCTATCGCGCGGTCGCCAAGGCGATGCTCGATCTCGGCGCGGACCTGACCGATGAGGCGCAGGCCGTGGCTGTCGCCAGTGAGCTCGATCCCGAGAAATTCGGCAATCCGGCGCTGAAGACCCAGGAAGTCGGCGATGCGGCCTCTGTAGTCTCGGCCATCCCCCGGGTGCGGGAGGTCCTTTTGAATTTCCAGCGGCGTTTTGCCGAGGATCCGCCGGGAGCGGTGCTCGACGGCCGCGACATTGGAACCGTGATTTGCCCCCATGCGGACGTGAAGATCTTCGTCGTGGCGGATGCCAGGGTCCGCGCCCGCCGGCGCACCCTGGAGGCTCTTGGACGGGGTGAGGTAGCCGATGAGGCCGCCGTGCTGGCAGATATCATCAGGCGTGACGAACGCGACCAGAACCGCCCGATTGCGCCTCTGAAGCCGGCCGCGGATGCATACTTGCTGGATAACTCCAATTTGGATATAGAAGGCGGCGTCCGGGCCGCCATCGACATTGTCGAGGCCGTTCGAGCGGGCCGGCAACGGGTCTGATTTTTCTTTCTTTCCGAAAGGCCTCAGACAAAAACGTTGCCGTCATTGGAGGAAAGCCCGCTCCCGATCTCGAGCTGCGATACGCGCTTCAGGCTCCGGACACCATCAAGTACTACCCACGTTTCGATCGTGAAGGCATGCTGCCGGCCCGTTCTTGCATCCTCCTGCAAGGCGGTCGTTAGAGGTTGCGGACCCCTGACACTTCACATTTGAGACGCCCCTTAACCCGAACGGCCGGCGATACCCGCATCTGGAGAACAAATGGCTTCGACTGCTTCTTCGTATAATCCTTCCCGCGATGATTTCGCGGCAATGCTCGACGAGTCCTTCGCGGGCGGCAACCTTCAGGAAAGCTCTGTCATCAAGGGCATCGTGGTTGCGATTGAAAAGGACATGGCCGTCATCGACGTCGGCCTGAAGACTGAAGGCCGTGTGGCACTGCGCGAATTCGCCGGTCCCGGCCGTGACAGCGAACTCAAGGTCGGCGACGAAGTCGAAGTGTTCCTCGACCGGATCGAAAACGCGCTGGGCGAAGCCGTTCTGTCGCGCGACAAGGCGCGCCGCGAAGAGAGCTGGGGCAAGCTCGAGAAGGCCTTCAAGAACAACGAAAAGGTCAACGGCGTCATCTTCAATCAGGTCAAGGGTGGCTTCACCGTCGATCTCGACGGCGCAGTCGCCTTCCTGCCGCGTTCGCAGGTGGACATTCGTCCGATCCGCGACGTCGCCCCGCTGATGAACAATTCGCAGCCGTTCCAGATCCTCAAGATGGACCGCCGCCGCGGCAACATCGTCGTGTCGCGCCGCACGGTTCTCGAAGAGACCCGCGCCGAGCAGCGCCAGGAGCTGGTGCAGAACCTCGAAGAAGGTCAGGTCATCGACGGCGTGGTCAAGAACATCACCGATTACGGTGCGTTCGTTGATCTCGGCGGCATCGACGGCCTGCTGCACGTCACCGATATCGCGTGGCGTCGCGTCAATCACCCGACCGAAGTGCTGACCATCGGTCAGACGGTCAAGGTCAAGATCATCAAGATCAACCACGAGACCCACCGCATTTCGCTCGGCATGAAGCAGCTGCTGGACGATCCGTGGCAGGGCATCGAGGCCAAGTATCCGCTGAACTCGCGCTTCACCGGCCGCGTCACCAACATCACCGACTACGGCGCGTTCGTCGAGCTCGAGCCCGGCATCGAAGGCCTGATCCACGTCTCCGAAATGTCGTGGACCAAGAAGAACATGCACCCCGGCAAGATCGTGTCGACCTCGCAGGAAGTCGAAGTGCAGGTTCTCGAAGTCGATTCGTCCAAGCGCCGCATTTCGCTCGGTCTCAAGCAGACCATGCGCAATCCGTGGGAAACCTTCGTCGAGAAGTATCCGGTCGGCGCCACCGTCGAAGGCGAAGTCAAGAACAAGACCGAGTTCGGTCTGTTCCTCGGCCTCGACGGCGACGTGGACGGCATGGTCCATCTCTCCGACCTCGACTGGAAGCAGCCGGGCGAGCAGGTCATCGACAACTTCAAGAAGGGCGACATGGTCAAGGCCGTGGTGCTCGACGTCGATGTCGAAAAGGAGCGCATCTCGCTCGGCGTCAAGCAGCTCGAAGGCGACCCCTTCGCAGAGCCGGGCGACGTCAAGAAGGGCGCCGTCGTGACTTGCGAAGTGATCGAAGTGAAGGAATCCGGCATCGACGTTCAGATCGCCGGCACCGACTTCACGACCTTCATCAAGCGTTCGGAACTGGCGCGTGAGCGTTCGGATCAGCGCGCAGAGCGTTTCGCCGTCGGCGAAAAGGTCGATGCCCGCGTGATCCAGTTCGACAAGAAGGCCCGCAAGGTCCAGGTGTCGATCAAGGCTCTCGAAGTGGCAGAAGAGAAGGAAGCCATCGCGCAGTACGGATCGTCGGATTCGGGCGCGACCCTCGGCGACATTCTTGGCAAGGCGCTCAAGCAGAGCACCGACAAGTAAGCGCGCAAGTAAGTTTCGACTCACTTGCTGCTACCAATTGGGGCCCCGGTTTCACCGGGGCCCTTTTTGCTGTCTCGACCATGTTTTCTTCATATTGCCTCGCAATTGATGTATTTGAGATACCTCAAGTAAACGCTGCCCGGACGACAGATGCAGCTTCCGCCAGACGCAGCTCTCGCCGAGGGCTTCCAGGAGATTTCCGATGTCGCTTGATTCCGATGTGATCGTCGATCGCCGCAGGATGCGCCGCAAGCTGACTTTCTGGCGTGTGGCCGCCGTGCTGGCAGCGGTCGCAGCGGTGGTCGTCGTCGGGCTCACCGTGACGCGGTCGGGGTCCGAGGCGCTGTCGTCGTCAGGTGCGATCGCGCGCATCAAGATCGAGGGCCTGATCCAGAGCAACAATGATCGCGTCGAGGCGCTGGAGCGGCTGGAGAAGTCATCGGCTGCCGCGGTGGTGGTTCATATCAACTCGCCGGGGGGCACCACAGCGGGCTCCGAGCAGCTCTATGACGCGCTGATGCGCGTGAAGGCCAAGAAGCCCATGGTGGTCGTCGTCGAGGGCCTGGCCGCATCCGGCGGCTACATCGCGGCGCTTGCGTCCGACCATATCGTCGCACAGCAGAGCTCGCTGGTTGGTTCCATCGGCGTGCTGTTCCAGTTTCCCAATTTCACGGGTTTGATGAAGACCGTCGGCGTCGAAGTCGAGCAGGTCAAATCCTCGCCGCTGAAGGCGGCGCCCAACGGCTTCGAGCCGACCAGCCCGGAAGCGCGGGCGGCGCTCGAATCGCTGGTGAAGGACTCCTACGCCTGGTTCCGCGGGCTCGTGCAGAGCCGCCGCGCCATGGATGACGCGCAACTACAGAAAGTCGCCGATGGCCGTGTTTTCACGGGTCGCCAGGCCGTGGACCTCAAGCTGATCGACCAGCTCGGCGATGAGAAAGCCGCCGTGGCGTGGCTGGTATCTGAGAAAAAGATCAAGAGCGACCTGCCGGTCCGCGACTTCAAGCTGACGCCCAAGTTCGGCGATCTGACCTTCCTGCGTGCTGCCGCGACGATCACACTCAATGCAGTGGGTCTCAATGCGATCGCGCGGCAGGTCGAGCAGGCCGGCGTCACGCAGGCGATGGACGGTTTCGGCCTCGGCGGCATGCTGGCGCTCTGGCAGCCGGCCACCACCAACTAGGGGACCGCTCATACGGTCCTTCCCGCACTGCAAAGAGGGCTGCAACAACGGTTTCGGGCATTTGTCACGCATTTTCGAAGGTGCCCGATTTCATTTAGCGTCTTGACAGTTCAAGGCATTTTCACGGAAATGCATCCTCCCGTTCAGAGTCCAACGTCTCGATGATCAAATCCGAACTCGTTCAACGCATCGCTGAGCATAACCCGCACCTCTACCAGCGGGATGTTGAGAACATCGTGAATGCGATTCTCGATGAGATCGTGGCTGCGCTGGCACGCGGTGATCGTGTCGAACTTCGCGGCTTCGGTGCATTCTCGGTGAAGCATCGCCCTGCCCGCGCAGGCCGCAATCCGCGTACCGGTGAGCATGTTCCGGTGGACCAGAAGAGCGTTCCGTTCTTCAAGACCGGCAAGGAAATGCGCGAGCGCCTGAATCGCGACAATGCAGCGCCGGAAGCAAGCGCAGCGCCATAGAGAACCTTGAGGTAGCGCGCATTCGGGCTGACAAGCCTGAGCCCATTAGCGGAATGCGCACCCGCATCGCCTTCGCGAGAGACTTTGATGCGCAAATTCTTCTCTGCCCTGGTGATTATACCCCTCGCGATCATCTTCATCGTGTTCGCCGTCGCCAACCGTCATCTGGTCACGGTCTCCTTCGATCCGTTCAACAGCAGCTATCCCGCGGTCGGTGCCACGATGCCGCTATTCGTCGTGATCATCCTGTCGGCCATCCTGGGCGTCATCGCAGGGGGAGTGGCTACCTGGTTCAGGCAGGGCCGCTGGCGCCGTGCGGCGCGTCAGCACGAGGCCGATGTGCGGCGGGCGCGTGCAGAACTGGCTGATCTACGCGCCCATGCTGCGACCGCCTCGCGGAATGGTATGCAGCGGATCCCGGCGCCGGGTTCCCCTTATATGGCTGGTGAGCGAGACAAGTCCGGCGCGACGTTGTAGAACCCCGCGCATAGGCTTTTCCTGCCATTCCCGGTATTGCCAGCGGCCATTTGAAACATGTCTCTGATCGTTAAAATCTGCGGCCTGTCCACTCCGGAGACGCTCGACGCGGCTCTGGTCGGCGGTACGGATATGGTCGGCTTCGTGTTCTTTCCGCCGTCGCCGCGCCATGTCACGCTCGACGTGGCGCGGGCTCTCGGGAAGCAGGCGAAGGGCCGTGCTGTAAAGGTCGCGCTGTCGGTGGATGCCGACGATGCGGATCTGGAAAACAGCATCGACGCATTGAAGCCCGATATCCTGCAGCTCCACGGCAAGGAAAGCGTGGCGCGGGTGCGTGATATCAAACAGAAGTTCGGCCTTCCGGTCATGAAGGCGCTCGCCGTCGAGACCAGGGCCGATCTCGGTGCATTGCCTGGCTATGCTGCCGTCTGTGATCGCATCCTGTTCGATGCCAAACCACCAAAGGATGCAACGCGTCCGGGTGGCCTCGGCGCGGTCTTCGACTGGCATCTGCTCGAAGGCCTCGATCTGAAGCTGCCCTTCATGGTGTCGGGCGGCCTCAATGCCGCCAACGTCGCCGAAGCCCTGCGCATCACGCGGGCCGGCGGTGTCGATATTTCGTCCGGCGTGGAAAGCGCGCCGGGCATCAAGGATCCCGACATGATCCGCGCTTTCATCCGCGCCGCGCGCGCAACGGAAGAACTGACGACCTGATGACTCAAGCCATTCCCAATTCCTATCGGTCCGGTCCCGACGACACCGGTCACTTCGGCATCTTCGGCGGCCGCTTCGTCGCCGAGACGCTGATGCCGCTGATCCTCAATCTGCAGAAGGCCTATGAGGAGGCCAAGGCCGATCCCGCCTTCCGCAAGGAGATGGACGGTTATCTCAAGGCCTATGTCGGCCGCCCGTCGCCGCTCTATTTTGCGGAGCGCCTGACCGAACATCTGGGTGGCGCAAAAATCTATTTGAAGCGTGAGGAGCTGAATCACACCGGCTCGCACAAGGTGAACAACGTGCTCGGCCAGATCATGGTCGCGCGCCGTATGGGCAAGAAGCGGATCATTGCCGAGACCGGCGCCGGTCAGCATGGCGTGGCGACGGCGACGCTCTGTGCACGCTTCGGCCTCGAATGCATCGTCTATATGGGCGCGGTGGACGTCGCGCGTCAGCAGCCCAATGTGATCCGCATGGAAATGCTTGGTGCCAAGGTGGTGCCGGTGCAGGTTGGTGCGCGCACGCTCAAGGATGCGATGAACGAGGCGCTGCGCGACTGGGTCACCAATGTGCACGACACGTTCTATTGCATAGGCACCGTTGCCGGCCCGCACCCCTATCCGATGATGGTACGCGACTTCCAGTCGATCATCGGGGAGGAAACGCGTGTGCAGATGCAGGAGCTCGAAGGTCGCCTGCCGGATTCGTTGATCGCCTGCATCGGCGGCGGCTCCAATGCGATGGGGCTCTTCCATCCGTTCCTCGACGATCCCTCGGTCGATATCTACGGCGTCGAAGCGGCGGGTCACGGCCTCACCAATTTGCATGCGGCGTCGATCGCTGGTGGCCGTCCCGGCGTGCTGCACGGCAACCGCACCTATCTCCTGATGGATGAAGACGGCCAGATCCAGGAAGGCCATTCGATCTCCGCCGGCCTTGATTATCCCGGCATCGGCCCCGAGCATTCGTGGCTGCATACGATCGGCCGCGTGAAGTATCTGTCGGCGACGGATGAGGAAGCGCTCGCCGCATTCCAGCTGCTGTCGAAACTCGAAGGCATCATTCCGGCGCTGGAGCCGGCCCATGCCCTCGCCAAGGTGAGCGAACTCGCGCCAACGCTGCCGAAGGATCACCTGATGGTCGTCAACCTCTCCGGCCGCGGCGACAAGGACGTCCCGCAGGTCGGCGATATCCTGAAGGGCAGGCAATCGTGACCACCCGCATCGATACCCGTTTCGCCGAACTGAAAGCCGAAGGCCGTGCGGCATTCGTCACTTTCGTGATGGCCGGCGATCCCGATCCCGCCACCGCGCTGGAAATCGTCAAGGCGCTGCCGAAGGCCGGTGCCGACATCATCGAGATCGGTATGCCCTTCACCGATCCGATGGCTGACGGCCCGTCGATCCAGGCTGCGGGTCTGCGCGCGCTGCAGGCTGGCATGACGCTGCGCAAGACGCTGCAGCTCGTGCGCGACTTCCGCGTCACTGACGACAAGACGCCCATCGTGCTGATGGGCTACTACAATCCGATCTATATCTACGGCGTCGATAAATTCCTGCCCGATGCGAAATCCGCCGGAGTCGATGGCCTGATCATCGTCGACCTGCCGCCGGAAGAAGACGCCGAACTCTGCCTGCCCGCCATGAAGGCAGGCCTCAATTTCATTCGTCTCGCGACGCCGACCACCGACGACAAACGCCTCCCGGCTGTGCTCGCGAACACGTCGGGCTTCGTCTATTACGTCTCGATCACGGGCATCACCGGCTCGGCCAGCGCGGACACCTCCGCCGTGAGCGCCGCTGTGGAACGCATCAAGCGTCACACCAAATTGCCGGTCTGTGTCGGCTTCGGGATTCGGACGCCGGAAGCGGCGCATGACATCGCAAGGCATGCCAATGGCGCCGTGGTCGGCACGGCGCTGGTCGATGCCCTGAAGGCCTCGCTGGATGCCGAGGGCAAGGCAACGCCCAAGACCGTCAGCGCTGTCGCCGGTCTGGCCGCAGCCCTTGCCCAGGGCGTTCATGGGGCCAAACAGGCTGCGGAATAAGCCACAATTGGCCGACATAGACCGGGAACGATGGTTGCCGGGCTCTGTGCTGGCCGCCATATAGATATCAGAGCGACGCATCATCTCAGCGACGCGGAGACACACATGAACTGGCTCACCAACGTCGTCCGGCCGAAAATCCGCAACATCCTGCGTCGTGAGACGCCCGAGAATCTGTGGATCAAGTGCCCGGATACAGGACAGCTCGTGTTCTACAAGGACGTCGAGAGCAACCAGTTCGTCATTCCCGGCTCGAACTATCACATGCGCATGGGCGCCACCGCCCGCATGAAGTCGATCTTCGACAACGAGACCTGGTACGACGTCGCGCTGCCCGAGGTGATTGCCGATCCGCTGAAGTTTCGCGACGAGCGCAAATATGTCGATCGCATCAAGGATGCGCGCACCAAGACCAGCATGAACGACTCGGTCAAGGTCGGTTACGGCAAGATGGAGGGCACCGGCGTCGTCGTCGCCGTGCAGGATTTCGATTTCATGGGCGGTTCGCTCGGCATGGCCGCCGGCGAGGCACTGGTGCGCGGATTTGAGCTCGCGGTCGAGAAGAAGTCGCCCTTCATCGTGTTTGCGGCCTCCGGCGGTGCGCGCATGCAGGAAGGCATCCTCTCGCTCATGCAGCTGCCCCGCACCACCGTCGGCGTGCAGATGCTGCGCGAAGCCAAGTTGCCCTACATCGTGGTGCTCACCAACCCGACCACAGGCGGTGTCACCGCATCTTATGCGATGCTGGGCGATGTGCAGATCGCCGAGCCCGGCGCGCTGATCGGCTTTGCCGGAGCCCGCGTGATCGAGCAGACCATCCGCGAGAAACTGCCGGAAGGTTTCCAGCGCGCCGAATATCTGCGCGACCACGGCATGATCGACATGGTCGTGCATCGCCACGATCTGAAGCCGACGCTGGCGCGCCTGTGCCGCCTGCTGACGAAGTCCCCGGCCATTGCCAGTCCGCCGCGCGCGGAGAGCATTCCGGCCGAGATCGTCGTGGCTCCTGACGCGGTGCCGGCCGCGCACGCGTGAGCAACTCCGCGCCGCCATCGTCGCCGGACCTCGGCGGGATTCTGGCGCGGATGTCGACGCTGCATCCGACCGCCATCGATCTGTCGCTGGACCGCATGCAGCGGCTGATGGCGCAGCTCGGCAATCCCGAGCGCAAGCTGCCCCCGGTCATCCATGTCGCCGGCACCAATGGCAAGGGCTCGACCATCGCCTATCTGCGCGCGATCTGTGAGGCCGCCGGTCTCAAAGTTCATGTCTACACCTCGCCGCATCTCGTTCGCATGAATGAGAGCATCCGCCTCGCCGGCGCGCTGGTGAGCGACGATGAATTGCAAGCGGCTTTCGCCCATGTCGAAACGGTCAATGCCGACGCACCGATCACGCTGTTCGAGGCCGAAACCGCCGTGGCGTTCGGTCTGTTCGCGAAACATCCCGCCGATGTCGCGCTGCTCGAAGTCGGCCTCGGTGGCCGGCTCGATGCGACCAATGTCATCGAAACACCAGCCGCCTGTGTGTTGACGCCGATTTCCATCGATCACACGGATTTTCTCGGCGATACGCTCGCGAAGATTGCCAGTGAGAAAGCCGGCATCATCAAGCGCCGCGTGCCGGTGATCACGGCCGAGCAGGCGCCTGAAGTGACCGGGGTGATCGAACAGCAGGCGCGCAGGATGCATGCGCCGCTTGTGAGCGCCGGGCAGGAATGGCACGTCAATATCGAGCGCGGGCGTCTGGTGTATCAGGACGATCGCGGGCTGATGGATATCGCCGCGCCACGGCTGTTCGGGCGCCATCAGTTCGGCAATGCCGGTTTGGCAATTGCGACATTGCGTGCGCTGGACATCTTCAAGATCGATCCCGCGGCCTACGAGACGGGGGTGGCGCGCGCCGAATGGCCAGCGCGGATGCAGCGACTGACATCGGGCAGGCTCGTCGCTGCGGCGCCTGCCGAATCCGAAGTCTGGCTCGATGGCGGCCACAATGCGGATGGCGGTCGCGTCATCGCAGCCGCGCTCGGCGATCTCGAAGAGCGCGTGCCGCGACCGCTGGTCGTGATCGCCGGCATGATGGCCAACAAGGATGCCACCGGCTTTCTGGCGAATTTTGCCGGCCAGACCCGGCATATCATTGCGGTGAAAATCCCTGGCCGCGACGGCGCCATGGCGCCGGAGACACTGGCCGATGCCGCGCGGAGCCTGGGTATGCGCGTCGAGACCGCGCCGAGCGTCGCTGATGCGCTGCAATCTCTCACCAAGCTGGCCTATGAAGTGCCGCCGCGGATCCTGATTGCGGGCTCGCTCTATCTCGCCGGCCATGTGTTGGCCGAGAACGGCACGCTACCTGCATAGAACCTGCATCACGATAAACGATCTCTGATTGATCGTTGATTGTTACGGGGAGATTCGATGCGCTTCGCTGCCATTGCCGATGTTCACGGCAACCATTTCGCCCTTGAAGCTGTTGTCGCTGACATCCGCGCGCAGGGCATTTCCGATATCGTCAATCTCGGCGACATGGTTTCAGGCCCGCTGGATGCCCGCCGCACCGTCGAGATCATGATGGGCATGAACGCCGTCTGCGTGCGTGGCAATCACGATCGCTATGTCACCGATTACAGACTTGAAGACATGTATCCGTCCGACCGCCTGGCGCATAGCCAGCTCGAACCGGCGCAGATGGAATGGCTGCGTGCGCTGCCCTTCAGCACGATCTATCGCGATGAGGTCTATCTCGTTCACGCGACACCCGATGACGACAACACCTACTGGATGGAGTCCGTAACGCCCGAGGGCATCGTGCATATGGCCGCGATCGAAGCCATCGAGGAGAAGGCGAAAGGTATCACCCAATCGCTTATCCTCTGCGCCCACACCCACATTGCACGCTCCGTCAGGCTTCGCGACGGCCGCATGATCGTCAATCCCGGCAGCGTCGGCGGCCCCGGTTATCGCGACGTCGTGCCTTTTCCGCATATGCTGGAAGTCGGCACGCCGGACGCCTGCTACGCAATCATCGAAAAGGTGGGCAAGCGATGGCACGTGACGTTCCGTCAGGTGCCTTACGATCATCAGGCGATGGCGGAGTTGGCGTTGCAGAACCAGCGACCCGAATGGGCGAGCGCACTGGCGACGGGCTGGATTCGCTGAAAGAAAAACGGTCGGCGCCGCTTCCCTCGCCCCGCTTGCGGGGAGAGGGTGGCGCGGACGAAGTCCGCGGCGGGTGAGGGGGGCCAGCGAGTGAAACACTGGCTCCCCCTCACCGCCTTCCACATGCTCCGCATGTGAAAGGCGACCTCTCCCCGCAAGCGGGGCGAGGTCAGGTACACAAAACAAAAACGGCCGGTGAGATATCACCGGCCGTTCGAATTCTCAGAGATGAAAGGCGATCAGACCGCAGCGCTGATCCACTGCTGCAGCTTCGCCTTCGGCGCGGCGCCGACCTGGCGGGAGGCCATTTCGCCGCCCTTGAAGATCATCAGCGTCGGGATCGACATCACGCCATACTTGGAGGCGGTCTTCGGGTTCTCGTCGACATTGAGCTTCAGGATGGTGACCTTTTCGCCCATGGCAGCGGAGATTTCGTCGAGCGCCGGCGCAATCATGCGGCACGGACCGCACCATTCGGCCCAGAAATCGATCACGACCGGGCCGGTCGCCTTGAGCACTTCCGCTTCGAAATCGGCGTCTGTCACCTTGCCAACGGCCATGGTCGTATCCTCGTCCTGTTCAATGAAAGGCGCGCTGGAAGATTCGCGCGCCGGAATGATGCATCCAACCTATGAACGCCCCCTTGCCGGGTCAAGGTTGGTCACAGTGAGATGATGGCGGCCAGCTCCGCGTCCAGCGCAGCACCGGAAATCTCCATCATTTCAAGCGTTTCCGTCCAGAGCAGGGCGGCGCGGATCGGCCGGTCCGGGTATAACCTGGCGAGCACGCCGCGATACAGCGCCAACTGCCGGATGTAAGCCTTGGGTGCCTCGATCAGCTTTCGCGGCGGATTGTGATTGGTCTTGTAATCGACGATCCGGATCTCGCTCTTGGTCAGGACCAGCCGGTCGATCTGGCCCGACACCAGAACCGGCGAGCCGTCCTTACGCGTCAGCCGGCCGGCCACGGCCACCTCGGCGCGGCTGCCCGGCGCAAACAGCTCGGACAGGCGCGGATCGCCGATCAGCGCCAGCACCTGCGTGGCCAGCGCCACCCGGTCAAGGTCGGTCCAGCCGTCCCTTTCTTGGGCGTTACGGGCAAGGAAGCTCAGCCCGGTCTCGCGGCGCTTCTCGGCGGCGATATCGGGCAGCGATTGCAGCAGCCGATGCACGAGATTGCCGCGTTGCAGGGCCAGTTGGCGCAGCCGCTCGGATTCACCCGTGCGCTGGCCGCGCCCGTCGTCATCGTCTTCGGCGTCCGATGGGCGGAGCAGGCTTTCGCGGCGCGGCTGGTCGCCGACCTTGTCGCGTAGCCACGCCGGCAGCACGATTGGCGCAGCCGCAGCGGCAGGGGTTGCAGTGCCCGGCGCGGGTACGATGTCTTCCACCCGCGTATAGCGTTTTACCGCGCCGTCCGGCGGCGGGACCTGTTGCATGTGAAGGCCCGAGTTCTCGAGGCCCTTCTGGATCAGATCGTACCAGGACAGCGGCCGCACTTCGTTGCGATTGCCGGGCATGCAGCCGCCGACGATCAGGCGGTCGGCTGCGCGCGTCATCGCCACGTAAAGCAGCCGGCGATACTCGTCTTCGGTATCGCGGATCATGTCGGCGCGCGCCGCCGCCACAGCCGGCGGATCGTCCGCTTTCTTGCCGGCCCAGACCACGACGCCCGGTGCGTTCGGCGCGGCATTAGCCTGCGGCAAATGGATCAGATTGAGCCGCTGTGAATCCGCGGGCGACGATGTGGTATCGACCAGGAACACCACCGGCGCTTCCAGACCCTTGGCGCCGTGCACGGTCATCACGCGGACTTCATCGCGCGTGATTTCCATGTCGCGCTTCACCTCGGTGTCGGCGGCGCGCAGCCAGGCGACGAAGCCCTGCAGCGAGGCCGGTGCCTTGCGCTCATAGCCCAATGCAAGTTCGAGAAACTCGTCGAGCGCATCATTGGCTTCATGGCCGAGCCGACGCAGGATGCGCGCGCGGCCATGGTCGCCGCCGAGCAGCCAGGCATAGAACGCGAAAGGCGTCTCGCTCGCACTGCGCTTCTCGCAGGTGATGAGCCGTTTCAGAGCGTTGCCGAGTTTGGCATCGTTCGCCGCCTTTTCACCGAGCGCGTCGCGCAACGATCCCGTGCGCTCATAGGCCAGCTTGAACAGATCGTCGTCGTCGAGGCCGAATAGCGGGCTCTTCAACACGGTCGCCAATGCCAGATCGTCCTGCGGCAGCAGCAGCGCATCGGCCAGGTTCATCAGGTCGATGATGGCGATATGTTCGGTGAGCTTCAGCCGGTCAGCGCCGGCGACCGGAATGCCGGCATGTTTCAGCGCCTGGATGATGGCGTCAAAGGCCTTGCCTCGGCGGCGCACCAGCACCAGCATGTCGCCATAGCGCAGTGCGCGGCGCTTGCCGATGGGGCCGGTCTCCGTCTTCGCCGCGATCAGGTCCTTGATCTCGGTCTGCACACGGCGCGCGAGCTTCACTTCGGGGCTTGTCTCGGAGCGCTTGTCGAACGGTGCTTGCCAGCCTTCGATGCTGGGCCGGTCGTCAGGCTGTTCCAGCTCCCATAGATCGATCAGGCTGGGCCCGGCATCGTCCAGCGTTTCATGAATCGGATAGCCGTTCTCCACCGCATGGATGCTGCGGAAGATCGCTTCGTCGCGAAACACGTGATCGACCGATCGCAGAATGGCCGAGCCCGACCGGAAGGAATGGCTGAACGCAATGGGATCGAATTTCATCCCGGCGTCCTTGAACCTGCTCTGCAGTGCCTTGCGCCGCAGGTCGAATTCGCGGGGTGCTGCGCCCTGGAACGAGAAGATCGATTGCTTCTCGTCGCCAACCGCGAAGATCGTGCGCTTGAGGCTGTCGCGCGCGCCTTCTCCGGAGGTGAATTCCGAGATCAGATGGGTGATGATGTCCCATTGCCGCGGGCTCGTATCCTGCGCCTCGTCGATCAACACGTGGTCGACGCCGCGATCGAGTTTGAAATGCACCCAGCTCGACGACACCCGGTCGAGCATCTCCAGCGTGCGCGCGATCAGGTCGTCATAGTCCAGCAACCCGCGTTCGTTCTTTTCGCGGCGATAATTTTCCGCGACCTGGCTGGCGATCACCAGTAGCGACTGGGTGCGTTCGCGCATGGCGACGGCGCGGCGTCGCTCCAGCAGCGGGATCACGCGGTCGCCCTCGCGCTGCAGGGCTGCCAGGAGGTCCGGACGGCTGTCGGCGATTTTCTTGGTGGCCAGCGACTTTCGCAGCGACTGATCCTTGGTCAGGAACAGTTCGAGATATTTCTCGACCTGTTCGGTGCCCGACAGCGACAATGCCTCGCGCAGTCGTGTCGCCTGATCGTTGTCGGTCTTGCTGCCGGTTTCGAAGATCTCGGCGGCGGGTATCCAGCGCTCGCGCGGCAGATGGGGCCCGTCGATGATTTCGAGCTCGACATTCTCAGGGCTGTCTTCGGGCGCCACGCCCAATGTCGCCGAGAGCTGCGCCATCGCGGCGTCGGTCGAGCCGGCACGTGCGATCCAGGCTAGGAATTGATCGCGGGAGAGGCTCGCCTCGCGCACCACGTCGCGGAAGGTGACATCGGCAGCGGACGTCATGGCCGTCGTCAGCGCGCGGCCTTCGGCGCTGTCGGGCGCGGCGGCTGCATGCAGCAGCACCTGCAGGCTGGCGCGCTCCATCATCTCGTTCTGGTCGCGATCATCGAGCACGCTGAACCGCGCCGGCACATTGGCCTCGAACGGAAACTGCTGCAGCAGCCGCGTGCACAGGGCGTGGATGGTCTGCACCTTCAACCCGCCTGGTGTTTCCAAGGCGCTGGCAAACAGCTCGCGGGCTCGCGAGCGCAGTCTGCTGTTCGACGCGGGAACGCCGGCATTTTTGATTTCCGCGTCGAGCGCGGCATCATCGAGCGTGACCCAGTGGCCGAGCCGCGTGAACACGCGTTCGGCCATGTTGGCCGCGGCTGCCTTGGTGAAGGTGACGCAGAGGATCTTCTCGGGCGGCACGCCATCCAGCAGCAGCCGGATTACGCGATTGACCAGCACATAGGTCTTGCCGGAGCCGGCATTCGCGGAGACGAACACCGAGGATGCGGGATCCGACGCAAGCTGTTGTCTGGCACTCGCCGCGGGCGGGATGTTGCGCGGGCCACTCATGACTCGGCTCCCCCAGAGCCACCATTGGCAGACCACTCCTTGATCCGCGCCAGATCGTCATAGCTGCCATAGCGGTTCGACCACATGGACAGGCTCAGCGACGTATAGGCGGTGGCCTCGTCCTCGAATGTGCGGATCAGCGCCTCCAGCTTGGCGCGTGCTTCGATAGCAGCATCGTCCGGCAATTGCGCCTCGTCCTTGCGCTCCATCTTCAGTTCGAGCACCCGCTCTTCGCCGGGCGGGTTGTTGCCGCTGAGCCGGACATAGACCAGCTCGCTGACGGACGATCCGGCAGCGATCCCGGCAAAGCCGCCCTCGCGCAGGATCGCGGCTTCCAGCGTGAGTTGCGGCGACAGGCCCATGCGGACCTGCTTGCCGGTCGGCGGCTGGCCGGTCTTGTAGTCGAGCAGCGCGAAAGTGCGGTCGCTGCGATGTTCGATGCGGTCGGCGCGCGCCGACAGATGAAAGACGCGGCCGTGATCGAGCGGGATCTTGATCTCGCCGCGCACTTCCGCATCGATGCTGGCGACATTGATGCGGCGGTCGATCTCCCAGGCCGCAAACCACGATGCGATGCGCAGGAAGCGCGGCCACCATAATGCCCGCGCCTCGGGCCGCGCCATCAGGGGGGCAAAATGCTGATCGCCAATCTGGCGCAGTTCACGGGCGGGATCGTCAGGCAGCGCCTTGCTGTATGCGATGGTGAAGTCGCCGAGCGCGGCATGGATCGCCGATCCCCGGTCGGCAGCCGACAGCGGCATGTCAACGGGATCGAGCGGTGCCAGACCCAGAATATATTTGGCATAGATCGTGTAGGGATCGCGCAGCCAGTCCTCAATGGCGGTGACCGACAGTCTGAGCGGCCGCGCGGCGCGCGGTGGCCGGGGCTCCGGTTGCGTGATCGGCGTGACTTTGTCCGGTCGGTCGAGTTCTTCGGCGTAACGAACATAATTCTCGCCCGCAGCAACTGCTGCGTTCCAGCGCACCTTACCGGCGACGGCTTCGAGCCGATGCAGGAAGCGCGACGCGACAGCCGGCGCACCGCCGACTTTTGCCGCGTGGCTGAGAATGACCTCGTCGCTGCCGAGCAATTGCACGAAGTCATGCGCGGTCAACCCGATGCGACGCTCCGGAAGGTCGAGGCCGAGTTGATGCCGCATCGGACGGCTGAGCCAGGGGTCGATGCGCGGCGATGGCGGCCAGATGCCTTCGACGAGGCCACCGAGAATGACACGGTCGGATTGCGTCAATCGCGCTTCGAGCTGACCATAGATGCGCAGTGTCGCATTGGCGACTTCCGGCCGGCGTACGATGCGATCCGCAAAAGCGGTCTGAAACACATCGGGGTAATCGCGCAGCTGCATCATCAAGCCGCTTGGACGCAGGCGATCCTCGCCACCGTCTTCGGCTGGCTCCTTCACGAGCAGATCGTCGAACGCCCTGGTGAGCGGCGTGCCCTCGCGTCCGACGAGCGCGACGTCATTGCCTTTGTCATCACGCGACAAGAGCTTGATCGCCTCGCGGTGCCGCAAGGCGACTTCGGCGAAATCGATCGGCCTGATGGGATGGATGCTTTCCAGCGGCGCCAGCGCCGCCCGCAATCCGGCGATCAATTCTTCCGCGCGGTCGAGTTGGTCGTCGTTCAGTTTCGCGCGCGGCTCAGCGCCATGTAGCATGGATGCCTCGCGGCGTCGCAGCTTGCCGAGCTCATCGCGGAATCGCATGAAGTCCTGCGCAAGCCCCGCGGTGCCGGGCGTCGGCCGCGTGCCGCGCAGCAGCGCAAGTTCGAGCGTCTCGATCGCGTCTTTCCAGGAATTCGGTGCAGCACCCAGACGAAACAGCGGATGTTTCAGCAGGGCCAGCAATGTCGCCGGCTCGAGCTGTTCTGCTGCGGCCTCGGCGATGAGGCGCGCGAAGATACCGGCCGACGTCTCCGTCAGCGCATCGCCGCCAGAATCGTCGAACAGCAGATTCCAGCGCCCGAGCGCGGCCATCACCCGGCGCGCCAGCGCGCGGTCGGGCGTCACCAATGCGGCGGATTTCTTCAGCTCATGGGCTTCGCGCATTGCAATCGCGATGGCCAGCGCTTCCATTTCCGGATTTGTGGCGGCGATCACGGAGAGATTTTGCATCCCGGCAGCGATCTTCTGCTCGACGGCAGGCTGCGCCAGTCGCGTATGCCACTGCGCCGTGGCATTGGACGGCCGCATGGCTTCCGACGTCAGCAATTCGCGGCCCCGTGGGGATGGCGTGCCGAGCGTCATCACGTCACGGCGGGTGATGCCGAACCGTTCCAGTAGCGCATGGAGCGCGAATTGCGGATGGTTCGATGCGGAGGATTCGGTGCGGCCCAATGCATCCTTGGTGCCGCCGATGAGATTCCATGCGATGTCGTCGAGATCGGTATCGAGCCCTGGCAGAACGACGGCGCCATCAGGCAGTTGCGCGACTTCGCGCAGAAACTTCGCCGTCGTCGGCATCGAGCCGGTCGAGCCTGCCGCGATGATCGGGCCGCCTTTGTGAACCTTCAGGCGTGCCGCCTCGGCATCGATCAGCAGATCGCGGCGCACAGCGGGCTCGATCGCTTTATGGGCGGCAAGGATATCCGGCCAGACATTCCTGGCGATGCTCAGAAACTGCAGCGTGAGTTGCCAGTATTGATCGAGCGCATCGGGCACCAGCCCGTCCAGCGCGCTCCAGTCGACCTTGCGCGTCGCCATGTCGTCCATCAGCCGCGCGAGATCGTCGGCAAGGGCGAGCGTCGAGGCCGGTCCACCGACCACCAGCGGCGTCTGCGTGGGGTCGCCGGGTGCAAGCTGCCTGGCCCATGCGGCAATCAGTTGCGCGAGCAGCAGGCGGCGCTGCAATCCATCGAGTGCAGCGGGCGCATCCAGCCTTTCAAGCGCCTCGGGCGATGCCGCCTGCGCAAAAGCCAGTTCCTCCTCGTCGACATCGCCGAGCGGCACGATACGCGGCAGCAGCACGGCGTCGGTGCCGAGCACGTCGAGGAAGATTTCCTGCGCCATGCGTCCGGCGCGGCGCGTCGGCAGATACAGGGTGACGGTTGCCAGCTTCTCCGGCGCGTTGCGCGCGGAGAATCCCTCGACGAGATCACCGTCGACGAGCGCGGTGATCAGCGTGCGCAGAAACGGCGCCGAGGATGGAATGTTGAAGACGCGCATGAACACCCTGATTCGTGATCAGGATGCATCATGGCATGGCTGGGAAGGCGACGGGAGTCGCAGGAAACTCAGGCGACGCTGGCCAGAAACGCATCTTCCGCGGCGCGCACGGCATCGGGCGTGCCGACATGCATCCAGACGCCTTCCATGCGCAGGCCGAACAGGCGCTCCTGCTCGTTGGCCTTGTCGAACAGTTTGGTCAGCGAGAATTCGCCGGATGGTGCATCCTTGAACAGCGCGGGCGTGAGGATCGCGACGCCGGCATAGACGAACGGGACGACCTGGTTCTCCTTGCGGCGACGCAGCGCACCATCGGTGAGCATCGCGTAGTCGCCGGAGCCGGCATAGCCGATGCTGTTTGCGGTGGGTGCCATCAGCAGCAGGATATCCATGCGTGCGGGATCGAAGGCGTCGGCGAGGCGCGCCAGATTAGGCTGCACGCCGTCGATCCACATCGTGTCAGCATTGAGATGATAGAACGGCTCATTGCCGAGCAGCGGCAGGGCCTTCACCACAGCACCACCGGTACCCAGCACCTGATCGCGCTCGTCGGAAATGATGATCTTCGGTTTGGTGCGCGTCGCGACATGATCGATGATCTGGTCGGGCAGGTAATGCACATTGACCACCGCTTCGGTCACGCCTGCAGCAGCGAGCTTGTCGAGCACGTGATCGAGCAGCGGCTGTCCGGCGACAGGGACCAGCGGCTTCGGCAGATTGTCGGTGAGCGGTCGCATGCGCAGGCCGAGGCCGGCGGCGAGAACCATAGCTTTGTTGGGTCTTACGGGCATGGCGACGTTGGCCTTGGTAGAAGGATGGGCCTTGAAGGAAGGATGGCCCTGATGGAATCGTTCTCGAATTTTTGAGCTGAAATAATGGTAGCATGGCGGCGTGCCGCATGCATGAACCTATCGAGCCATAATGGGCCGAGATGACGCAGGTGCGACAATTGCACCCGCCTGCACAGTCATGTTTCGGCGCCTTGATTCTCCGGACGTTTCGCCTTTTTCTTTTTGTCGTTGGGTTTGAGAAAATTCACGCCAATCTGATCACCATTGACCCAGCCGAGTTCGCAGCGGCGATAGGCAAGTCCGGTGGACGAAAGCAGAAGGAAGAATTCTTTCAGGTTCAGTCCTTCGACCGAACCATCGACGGTGAGCTTGGCACCAGTCTCGGAAATATCTTCCATGATGCACGAGCGACGCCAGGTACCGTCGATGCCCATCATGTGCGCAGGAAAACCGCGCTCGAAAACGACCCGATCTCCCGCACGTCGCTCCGTCATGACACGTCCCTTGTCCAGTACGCCAAGCCCGCACGTGCAGGGCTCATGCGCAGGATAGGGTGCCTGCAACTAATAAGTGGTTAAGGAAGTGTTAGAGCGTTTTCGAGCGAAGTGGAGACCGGTTCGCATCAAGAAAACGCGTTGAACTGAGTGGCTCTAGGCGCGGGGCGGTGGTACATGCGCTGCATACCACTGCTGGAACGGCGCCAGCGTCGGATGCGCCAGCGAGCGGTTGAGATAGGTCCAGATCCGCGGCTGGTGCTTGAGATAATGCGGCTTGCCGTCGCGGCGGTTCAGGCGCGCAAATGTCCCGAGCAGTCGCGTATTCCGCTGTGCCGACATGATCGCGTAGAGCTCGGCAAAGGCCGCGGCATCGAAAGCCGGATCGGCTGCGCGCCGCGCCTTGATATAGCGCGTCAGCATGGTCAGCTCCAGATGCTCGGGCACGTCGATGCGCGCGTCCTGCAGCAGCGAGACGAGATCATAAGCGGCAGGGCCGAGCACCGTGTCCTGGAAATCGATCACGCCGACCCTGTTGATGCCCTCGCGGTCATCGAGCCAGATGATGTTCGGCGAATGAAAGTCGCGCAGCACCCAGGTCCTCGGTGCCGCAGCGGGTTTCGCCAGCAGCTCGCGCCACATCGAGAAGAACTCGGTGCGTGCCTCATCGGCGAGCGGCGCGTTACGGTCCGGCAGATACCATTCCGGCATCAGGCCGATCTCGACCAGCAATGCGTCCGTGTCGAAGACGGGAATAGCGTAGTCGACATGTGGCGACAGCGGCAGCGTCTCCGGCAGCGCCTTGCCGTGCAGCATTGCGAGCATGTCGGTTGCAGCCTGGTAGCGCTCGGCGATCGGCGCGGGCGGCTCGCCTTCGATCACGGGCACCGTGCCGAAATCTTCGGTGATCAGGAATCCCGCATCGAGATCGGCGTGATGGATCGCCGGAGCGGAGATACCCTGCGCGCGCAGACCGTTCGCAATGGCGACGAACGGTTTGACGTCCTCGGCCAGATGCACTGCCGCGCTGTAGGACTTGCCGTTATAGATCGGCGCACCATCCGGCCGCTTCGGCGCATTCATCAGGATGAAGACGTCGTCACCGTGGATCAGCCGCGCATAGGAACGCGTTGAGGCGTCGCCGGCCATGCGCTGTCTGATAGCATCGAGATAGCGTGCCTCTTCGAGAAATTCACGCAGTGCCTTGAGGCGCAGAACGATGGATGCGGCCTTGCCGTGACCGGTGATCTCCGCCGCCCGCGCCACGGAACCCAGTGCCGGCCGGTGGCTGAGCGCGATATCGATACGATCCGGTGGCAGCGTGCCATCGGCGCGCTCCGGCCATTCGATCAGCGCGACCACGCCGTCCGGGAGCGGTGAGAGACCGATCTCTTCCAGCTCGCTTGCGTCGTTGATGCGATAGAGATCGGCGTGGATAAGCGGAAACGACGGCAAGTCGTAGCTCTGCGCGAGCGTGAAGGTCGGACTCGGTACTTCGAGCTCGGAATCCCCAGCGAGATAGCGGATCATCGCACGCGCCGCGGCGGTCTTGCCGGCGCCGAGATCGCCTGAGAGCGTGATGACATCGCCGGGGCCGATCAGCAGAGCGAGATCGGCCATCAGTTGCGCAGTGGCGTTCTCATTTGCGAGCGCCAGCGAAAATGTGCAGGGCTCGTTGATGACAGGTTCGCTCATTCGGCGGCGCTGCGATGCGCGGTCTGGTCGATGGGGAAATCGCAGCTGACGGTGGTGCCCTTGCCGACGGCGGAATCGACGCGGACCTTGCCGCCATGCAGTTCGACGAAGGAGCGCACCAGTGACAGGCCGAGCCCGGCGCCACGATGACGCGAGCCATTGGCGTGGCTCTCGAACCAGTCGAACACCTTGTCTTTCACCTCAGGCGGAATGCCCGGGCCGCGATCGGTGACAGTGAATGTAATGGTGTGGTCGGAACGTCGTGCGGTCAGCGTGATCGCGGCATCATGCGGCGAGAAGCCGACGGCATTGGCCAGCAGGTTATACAGCACCTGCACCACGCGGCTCTCGTCGCCGGTGAAGCTGCCGATGGCGGGATCGACATCGATCTGCAGCGCGATGCGGTCGCGCACCAGCCGGTCCTGAATGCCTTCGGCTGCTGCAGAGATGGTCTTGCGAATATCGATCGGGCCGAGATTCAGCGTCATCGCGCCGGCGTCGATGGTGGCGAGATCCAGGATGTTATTGATGATCGCCAGCAGCGCGCCGGTCGAGGTGGTGATGTAGTCGAGATATTCCGCCTGCTTCGGCATCAACGGGCCGGTCACGGGATCGCTGAGCAGATGCGCGAAGCCGATGATGGTGGTCAGCGGCGAGCGCAGCTCGTAGGACACGTGGTGGACGAAGTCGACCTTCATCTGGTCGGCGGTCTCGAGCGCCTCGTTGCGCTCGCGCAGCGCGCGCTCGACATTTTCGGCGTCGGAAATGTCCTGGAAGGTCAGCATGGTCGCGCCATCGGGCAGCGGCATGGTCATGCAGGCCAGCACGCTGCCGTCCTTGCGTTCGAGCTTGAGCGGAACCGACTTGCGATTGTCGATGCCGGTAATGGCGCTGCGGATCGCCTGCCATGTCGGGGTATCGTCGAACAACGGCCGGCACCAGGTCTCGACCATCTCGATATGCGGACGCTGTTCCAGCGATTCGTCCGACAGCTTCCACATCTTGGCGAAAGCCGGATTGAACAGTTGCGCGCGGCCGTTGCTGCCGAACACGGCGACGGCTTCGGCGAGATTGTCGAGGGTCTCGCGCTGAACGCGGATCAGGCCGTCGAAGCGCCGTGCCAGTTCGAGGCTCTCGGTCACGTCGTCGAACAGATAGGTGACGCCACCTTCGGGATTGGGCGTGGTGACGATCGAGAGCGCGCGGCCATCCGGTAGATACCAGACATCCTTATGGGCTTCGACGGCGCGATAGGCTTCGTGCAGCTTGGCTTTCCAGGCGCGGAAGTCCGGCTGCTCCGGCAGTTTTCGCGCGGCCCGGAGACGGTCCAGCACGCTGGAATCGTCGGGATTGCTGTCGAGGAAGGTGCGGTCCAGATCCCACAGCCGCCGATAGGCATCGTTGTAGAAGGTGAGGCGACGCTGGCCGTCGAATACGGCAACGCCGGAGGACAACTGGTCGAGGGTGCGGCGATGCGCTTCGGCCATACGCACGAGGGCAGCGCTGAGTGCCGCGGCCTCGCTGGCGTCGATCGCCATGCCGGCGCTGCCGCTGGCGACCTTGGCGGCGTGGACGTCGAAAATGCGGCGTTCGCCGGAGATCACGATGGGCAGGCGCGCGGCGAAAGGCTGGTTGTCGTTGAGCGCCCGCGCCAGATTGCCGCGATCGTCGCTGTCCAGCAGTTCCAGATTGCGACGGACCGCATCGCCCGTATCAGTCGCATCAGTCGCACGCGCATAGGCGGCATTGGCGAAACTCAAGCCGCCATCGGCACCCTTGGCCCAGATCGGCCATGGCGCCGCATTGGCGAAGCCGCGGAGAATCTCGGCTTCCTCGGCCAGCTCCTTGTAACGCAGCGAGACTTCGGCGAGCTCGCGGCGCAAACCGCTCAATTCGCGAATCCGGACAATGGCCTGGCCGCCGATGGCGCGGCCCATCGCCTCGATGGCGCGGCCGCTCGACGTCGTCAGATTCAGCAGGAAACCTTCGCCGGCATCGAGTAGCGCATCGACGGCGTGGTCCATCCGCAGCGCGGGTTCCGGCGGCAACCAGGTTCCGAAAGCGAGGATGCGCTGCGGCTGATGGGTCTGCGCGTCCTGCGACATCATCAGTGCGGTGTCGCCGGAGATGTCGGGGCGGTTCTCGCCCGCAGCCCAGGCGATCAGCACCTGCGGTTCGGTGAACAGCAAGGCGCGAAAGCGGTCGGCTTCGACCTGCAGCGTGTGCAGTTCGGAGCGCAACTTCGCCTCGGTCCTGGCGGAGCGAATGCGATTGTGCATCAACAGGATGGCGGAGACGACGGAGAAGCCGAGCACCGCTGTGGCTGTCGTCAGCGCTGCGATTTCCTGGCGATCGAGGTCGAGCAGGTTGGCCAGCGTCTGGGTGATGAAGGGGCCCTCAGCGGCCGACGCGGAGGAAGTGGCCAGAAGTGCAGACGCACTGATGCCGACAAGCCCGTCGCGCACCATAGAAGTGCACGACAGCAAGGTCCGACGCATCGCCGCGATCACGCCTGACATCATTCGCCCCAAACCGCACGTCTTCCCGACCAGCCCCGCCCGATCGCGAATCGTTTGACAATATCCGCTTCGGGAGTCGCCGGGTAAGAGTCCAGACCGTGAACGCAGAGTCCCCGGTTAAAAAATGCAGACGCCTTTGATTCAAATGCTGCGCGATGTGACGAAATGCGCGCTATCGGCCGGTGGATCCGAAGCCGCCGCTGCCGCGTTCGGTCTCGCCGAGTGCTGTGGCCACCACGAGTTCCGCATGCGTGACCGGCGCGATCACCATCTGCGCGATTCGCTCGCCGCGTTTGATCGTGAAATCTGCCGGGCCGTGATTGATCAGGAGTACGCCGATCTCGCCGCGGTAATCGGCGTCGATGGTGCCGGGTGAGTTCAGCACGGTGATGCCGTGCTTGGCGGCAAGGCCGGAGCGTGGGCGCACCTGTGCCTCATAGCCGGGTGGCAGTGCGATGGTCAGCGCGGTCGGCACCAGCGCATATTTGCCGCTGACGAGAATCATCGGCTGGTCCTCGGGAACCGCGGCGAGCAGGTCGAGGCCGGCAGCATGTGCGGTCTGATAGGCCGGCAGCGCGAGGCCTGCGCCATGCGGGAGCTGCTGGACGTCGACCTGTACGGGGATGGCAGCGCTCATGATTGGTCTTTCGTGGATTGCGTCGATTTATTTGATGTCACCGCGTCGGCGATTCGCGCGACCAGGGTCGTCGCGACCTGTTCCTTGCTCATCGGTGCCCACGAATCAACGGCGATATCGGTGCTGTCCGTACTGCGCGTCAGCAGATGCACGGTATTGTCGTCGCCGCCCATGATGCCAGTGGCCGGCGAGACGTCGTTGGCGACGATCCAGTCGCAGCCCTTGCGCGCGATCTTGGCTTTGGCGTTGTCGATCAGATGTTCGGTCTCGGCGGCGAAGCCAATCACCAGCGGCGGACGACGCTCGGGAAGTTTCGAGATCGTCGCGAGGATGTCGGGATTTTCGGTAAGCTGCAGCGGCGCCATTGCGGCACCGGCCGTCTTCTTCAATTTCTGCGCACCTTCGTTGACGACGCGCCAATCGGCCACGGCCGCCGCGAAGATCGCGATGTCGACCGGCAACGCGGACTGGACCGCCGCGAGCATGTCGCGCGCGGATTCGACATGCGTCATGGTCACGCCCGGTACCTCGTCGAGATCGACCGGGCCTGACACGAGAATGACCTCGGCACCTGCGGCCCGTGCCGCAGCAGCAATCGCATAGCCCTGTTTGCCGGACGAGCGATTGGCGATGTAGCGCACCGGATCGATCGGCTCATGGGTCGGACCTGCGGTGATCAGCACGCGCTTGCCGGCCAGGGGCTGCGCGCGCGGCGGACGGAGGAAGCTGTGCGCGGCAATCGCAATCTCGGTCGGCTCCGCCATGCGGCCGATGCCGGATTCGTTGCGCTCGGCCATCTCGCCGGCATTCGGCCCGATCATCCTTACGCCGTCACGCTGCAATTGCGCGACATTGCGACGTGTTGCGGCGTTATTCCACATCAGCGGATTCATCGCCGGCGCGATCAGAATGGGTTTGTCGGCGGCGAGCAGAATCGCAGAGGCCAGATCATCGGCGTGGCCGTTGGCCATCTTTGCGATCAGGTCGGCGGTCGCCGGCGCCACAACGATCAGATCGCATTCGCGCGCAAGACGAATATGCCCGGCATCGAATTCGCTCTGCGGATCGAACAGGTCGGTATAGGCGCGCTCGTTGGACAGTGCGCTGGCGGCCAGCGGGGTGACGAATTGCTGCGCGGCCCGGGTCAGTACCACGCGGACATGGATGCCGCGTTCCTTCAAGCGGCGGATCAGATCGAGCGCTTTATAGGCTGCGATTCCGCCCCCGATGATCAGCGTCACGCGGAGCTGATCGTCGATATTTTTCAAGGGCTTGGGCAGGTTTTCGGGACCTGGCGCGTCTTGCGGAAAACTCGCGTCAGGCTTGAGGCCGTCTTGCGACGCCTCGCGCAAGATGACCCGCACCTCGTCCTCGACCGATCGACCATTACGCGCCGCCCGCAGGCGCAATTCGTCGCGGATGGCATCGTCGAGTTTACGGATAGTCAGGCTGGCCATGATGATCTCACGCTCGTTATGACAGCAATGCTAGCACGAAATGCCAGCATTGCAATCAATCGCTAGCGGATCGAGAGCAGCAGTCCCAGGAATGACAGCGCGATCACCCAGACGCCAACCGTACGCCAGCGGAGCTGCTTGGCCCGCGCCCGCGCGATGGCGGCGATGGTTGCGTCGTCGAGCCTGACGCCGTCCCGGGTCATGGTCTCCAACTGTTCGAGCACCGTCAGCGCCCGCGTCGCCAGGGCCGGCAGGCTGCCGACGACCTTGCCGAGCTCGCCGGCGCCGGACAGCGCACCCTGGATTTTGCCGAGCGGTCCGAGATTGCGCTCGATCCATTCGCGGACGACGGGATCGGCGACCTTCCAGATGTCGAGCTTGGGATCGAAGCTTCGCGCGACACCTTCGACAACAACCATGGTCTTCTGCAGCAAAATCAACTCCGGCCGCGTGCGCATGTCGAACAGGCCCGTGACCTCGAGCAGCAGCGTCAGCAGCTTGGCCATCGAGATTTCTTCGGCGGTGCGATTGTGAATCGGCTCGCCGATGGCGCGGATCGCCTGCGCGAAATTCTCCACCGAGTGATGGCCCGGCACATAGCCGGCCTCGAAGTGAACTTCGGCGACGCGGCGATAGTTGCGGGTGATGAAGCCCAGCAGAATCTCCGCGAGGAAGCGGCGCTCCTTCAGCCCGAGCCGGCCCATGATGCCGAAGTCGACGGCGACGAGGCGGCCGTCAGGATCGAGGAACAGATTGCCGGGGTGCATGTCGGCATGGAAGAAGCCGTCGCGCAGCGCGTGGCGCAGGAAGCTCTGGATCACCTTGCGGCCGAGATCCGGCAGGTCGACGTTGGATTCTTCAAGGGACTTGTGATCGTTCAGCGCGATGCCGTCGATCCATTCCATGGTCAGCACGTTATGCGAGGTGCGATCCCAGTCCACCTCCGGCACGCGGAAGTCCGGATCGTTGCGGGTGTTCTCCGCCATCTCGGACAGTGCTGCGGCTTCGAGACGAAGATCCATCTCCATCGCAACCGAGCGCGACATGGTATTGATGATCTCGATCAGGCGAAGGCGACGCGCCTCGGAAAAATGCTCTTCAGCCTTATGGGCGACGTAAGCGAAATCGCCGAGGTCGCGGCGGAATTGCGCGGCGACATTCGGGCGCAGCACTTTCACGGCGTAGGTCTTGCGGACACCGTCCTTGTCGATCTCGGCGCGATGCACTTGCGCGATCGAGGCTGCGGCGACTGGCGGGCTGAAGCTCGCATAGAGCTGCGCCATCGGCCGTTCCAGCGAAGCGGCGACGACGCCTTCGGCTTCGGTCAGGGAAAACGGCGGAAGCCGGTCCTGCAGGCTTTCGAGATCGCGCGCCATGGCGATGCCGACCACGTCGGGGCGCGTCGCGAGAAACTGTCCGAGCTTGAGATAGGCAGGTCCCAGCCGCGTCAGCGCGCGCGACAGCCGTGCGCCGGATTTGGCGCCGGGCCGCTCAATGAGCCGCGCCATGCGCAGCGCGAGTTGTCCCGGCGGCGGCACCAGCGACGGATCGACGACGCCGAACACGCCTTCGCGCGCAAACACGAAGCCGGCGCGGGCCAGCCGCGCCATATGATTGAGTGCAGAGATCACAAACGCCAGCCCGAATGCAGCGCGACGATGCCGCCCGAGAGGAGTTCGTATTTCACGCGGGAGAAGCCGGCTTCCCGGATCATATCGGCAAAGATCGGCGGCTTCGGAAATTTGCGGATCGATTCGACGAGATACTGGTAGGATTCGGAATCACCGGTGACGGCCTTGCCAAGCGGCGGGATCACCTTGAACGAGAACAGGTCGTAGATCTTGTCGAGACCCGGCACATCGACGGTCGAGAATTCGAGACAGAGAAAACGGCTGCCCGGCTTCAGCACGCGATAGGCCTCGGACAGTGCGCGATCAATGCGCGGCACGTTGCGGATGCCGAAGGCGATCGTATAGGCGTCGAAACTCTTGTCGGCGAACTGGAGCTGCTCTGCATTGCCCTCGACGAAGGAGACCTGGTGTTCGAGATGCTGCTTGATGGCGCGCTCGCGGCCGACTCCCAGCATTCCCGTATTGATGTCGCAGACCGTCGCGGAAAAGCCGAGGCCCGACGCCCTGGCGGCGCGGAAGGAAATATCGCCGGTGCCCCCGGCGACGTCGAGCAGGGCGAAGGGCGCATCGGAACGCGGCGGGTTGAGCTGATTGATCATCACGTCCTTCCAGACGCGATGCATGCCGCCGGACATCAGATCGTTCATCAGGTCGTAACGCTGCGCGACGCTGTGGAACACATCGTTCACCAGCGTCTGCTTGTCGCCCACGGGGACGTCCCTGAAACCGAAATGGGTGGTTTCGCCCGGCTGATCCATCGTTCTCATCTCAAAAGCCTCATCGCGGCGGACCATAGCGCGCCTGCGGCAATGGGGCTATCACGTCCCCATCTCAAGGTGAATGACGTGAATCATGCCTGAATTGCCCGAAGTCGAGACCGTCCGCCGCGGCCTGCAGCCGGCCATGGAGGGGTCGAAGATCACCCGTCTGGATCTCAGGCGAAAAGACCTGCGGTTTCCGTTTCAGGCGGATTTTGCCGGGAGGTTGCAGGGCCGGACCATCACCAGCCTGGGCCGCCGCGCCAAATATCTGCTGGCGGATCTGGATTCCGGCGATGTGCTGCTGATGCATCTGGGCATGTCCGGCTCGTTCAGGGTGGTGTCCGATGAAGAAAATGTGATGCCGGGCGCCTTCCATCATCCGCGCAGCGACGAGCGCGCGCACGACCACGTTGTCTTTCACATGTCCTCTGGCCCGTCGGTGATCTACAACGACCCGCGCCGCTTCGGCTTCATGAAGATATTTGCGCGCAGCGAGATCGAGAACGAGCCGTTCCTGAAAGACATCGGCCCGGAGCCGCTGGGCAACGCCTTCGATGCGGCCATGCTGGCCGGCGCCACCGCAGGCAAGAAGACCAGCCTCAAGGCCGCGTTGCTCGACCAGCGTGTCGTCGCAGGCCTCGGCAACATCTATGTCTGCGAAGCGCTCTTTCGTTCGCATCTGTCGCCGCGGCGGTTGGCTGCGACACTGGCGACAAAAAAAGGCGAGCCGACCGATCATTCCAGACGACTGGTCACCGCGATCCACGAGGTGCTGAACCAGGCCATCAAGGCCGGCGGTTCGTCGCTGCGCGATCACCGCCAGACCGATGGCGAGCTCGGTTACTTCCAGCACTCGTTTCAGGTCTATGACCGGGAAGGCGAGCCGTGCCAGACCGATGGCTGCAGCGGCATCGTGAAGCGCTTCGTGCAGAACGGGCGATCGACCTTCTGGTGCCCGAAGTGTCAGAGGTGACACCGCGCCTGCTTGATTTGCTGGCACGTCATTGTTGAATATCGACCGTCACATGCCCTTCAACACATGTCCTTCAACGCGGCGGCTGCGGCCTCTGCCACCCCCGCACGCGATGTCATCAGCGGCTGAATGCGCTGCCCGAAATCTTCAACGCCCTGGACGAAGTCGTCAAAGGTGAGCAATACGCCCTCGGTCCCCGGCACGGTGGCAACCTCGTCGAGCATGCGGGCGACATTGGCGAATGAGCCGACGAAGGTCCCCATATTGATATTGACCGCTGAGGTCGGGTCGGCCATCTGGCGGATGTTGGTGTCCTTGCCGGACTTGGTGTCGACGGCGCCCTGTACGCCCAGCCAGGCGACCGCCTCGTGATCGACTCCGGCTTTGTAGTGCTCCCACTTTGCAAACGCAGCTTCGTCGGTCTCCGCTGCGATCACCATGAACAGCACATAGGTCGTGACGGTCCGGCCGGTTTCCCGTGTGGCCTCGATCAGCCGCTCAGCGGCGGGGGCGAAATCTGTCGGGGTATTGACGCCTTTGCCGAAGCAGAAATTGTAGTCGGCGTATTTTGCAGAGAAGGCCATTCCCGCGCCGCTCTGGCCGGCGCAAATGATCTTCATGTCGGCTTGAGGTCGCGGGCTGACGCGGCAGTCCTCCATCTGGAAGAACTCACCTTTGCGATCCGAGGCGCCGGTCTGCCAGAGTTCGCGGAGGATCTCGACATATTCCGAAAGATATTCGTAGCGGCGTGCGAAATATTCGTCGCCCGGCCAGAGCCCCATCTGTGAATATTCGGGGCGTTGCCAGCCGGTGATCAGATTGAGTCCGAAGCGGCCATGTGAAATCGAATCGATGGTCACTGCCATGCGTGCGGCAATCGCGGGCGGCATGACGAGCGTCGCTGCCGTCGCGAACAGTTGAATCCGCTTGGTCACCGCGGCCAGGCCGGCCATCAGGGTGAAGGATTCCAGATTGTGATCCCAGAATTCGGTTTTCCCGCCGAAACCGCGCAATTTGATCATCGAGAGCACAAAATCGAGGCCGTAATGCTCGGCCTTGAGCGTGACCTCCTTGTTGAGGTCGAAAGTCGGCATGTATTGCGGTGCATTTTCGGAGAGCAACCAGCCATTGTTTCCGATTGGAATGAATACGCCGACCTTCATCTTGCTCTCCTGCGCAACCGCGTGACGCCCCGGGGCATCGCGAACCATTCTGCTTGCGTTGAGCAAAGCAACAACCGTGCCGATATGCTCCTTTGCCTCGACCAGGGATCTCACCATGAAGGAAGAGGTTGCAGGCGATGCATTTCCGTTCATGATCTGCCGCCAACGCCGCATTGAGGACGCCCATGACTGACGCATCGTCTCCCTCCATCCGGTTCAACGATGGCGCGTCCTATGAGCGAATGATGGGCGTCTGGAGCCGCAGCGCCGGCGAGGTCTTTCTGGATTGGGTGGCGCCAAAGCCGGGTCTTGCCTGGATCGATGTCGGCTGCGGCAACGGCGCCTTCACGCAGCTGATCGCCGAGCGCCATGCGCCGTCGGTGATCGACGGCATCGATCCCTCGGAGCCTCAGCTCGCCTACGCGCGGACCCGGCCGGGTGCCGCGATGGCGGCGTTTCATCTGGGCGACGCGATGGCGCTGCCGTTTTCCGACAAATCCTTCGATGTCGCCGTGATGGCGCTGGTGATCTTCTTCGTGCCGGAGCCATCGAAGGGCGTTGCGGAGATGGTGCGCGTCGTGTCGCCCGGCGGCACGGTGGCAGCCTATGCGTGGGATATGGACGGTGGCGGCTTCCCGCTGCAGCCGATCCTCGGTGAGCTCAGCAAGATGGGTCACATGCCGTCGCTGCCGCCGAGGGTGGACGCGTCACGCCTCGACGTGATGCAGTCGCTCTGGACCTCCGCCGGCCTGGTGGAGGTCGAAACGCGTGTGATCGATGTGACCCGTGCGTTTAGCGATTTCGATGACTTCTGGTCGGCCTCGTCCGCGGGGCCATCGGTGACGGCAGCTTTGATGGTGATGACTCCGGAGCAGATCGTTCAGCTCAAATCGCGCGTGCGTGCGGGACTTGCGGAGGATGCAACGGGCCGGATCACCTGCAGTGCCCGCGCCAATGCCATCAAGGGGCGAGTGCCCGGCTGAGGCAGGGCGACTGCCAGCTACCGTGACCCAATCGCCGGGATTTTTCCGGCAATATTTCTTCAATTTGAAGGGGTACATAAGTAACGAAATAACCAAAGTGCGCGTAAACGCTCGCATGGTCGGGTTTTCTATGGTGGTGGAGATGTGCCGTAGAGGGTGAACCCGTGTCCGTTGAAAAATTCCTCAAGCAGCGCGCCGTCAATATCGTCGTCAGCGGTCAGTATACGCTGTCGAACTGGCTGGATGCCGAAGGCAAGCCGCGGAGCTTCGCCTGCCGGACCAGCCGCGTCTCGCCGTTCAGGATGATTGTCGATGTGCCCGTGGTGGGCCGCATCGGCGATCGCATCGCCCCCTATTTTGGCGACTTTGGTCAGCTCGAAGGCCGCATCAGCGACGCCATTTCCGGCAGCTTGCTGCTCGAACTCAACATGACGCCGCCGATGCGCCAGAAGCTATCGGACAAGCTGATCTGGCTGGAGAAATTCCAGCAAGACCCCATGGTGCGCGAAGAGCGCAAGCAGGCGCGCCTCATTCCCGCGAGCCCGCATTCCACGCTGGCCTTGGCCGACGGCAGCGTGAAAAGCTGCTTCGTCATCGATATGTCGGTGTCCGGCGCTGCCGTGTCAGCCGATGTGCAGCCCGAGGTCGGAACGCCGCTCGCCGTCGGCGCCTGCGTCGGCCGCGTGGTGCGCCATCTCCCGGGCGGCTTCGCAGTGAAATTCGTCGAGCAGCAGAATCGCGAACACCTCGAACGCCGGATCATCCGTGCGCCGGCAGCACCTGCGCCGCGCGCGACGCCGTTCGCGGCGCAGATGGATACGGTGTACGAGGAAGTGGATTAGAGTATCGGATAAGCCGCTGCCTATGACAGCCAGTTCTCAACCTTGAGACCGCTCACCCGTTTGAACTCCTTCGCATTCGCGGTTACCAGCGTGGCATCGACGGCGCAGGCGTGAGCCGCTATCAGCAGGTCATTCGGGCCGATGGGGATGCCCTTCTTTTCGAGGTCATGGCGAATGCGCGCGTATTCGGTGTCGGCCGGGCTCTCCAGCGGCAGGATGTCGAGTTCATTCAGCACCTGCTCTATGAGTTGCGAGAGCCGCGGCGAACTGCGTTTGGTGCATCCAAACCGTAATTCGGCAGAGGTGATGATACTGACGCAAAGCCCCTCGGCGCCGAGTTTGCGAATTCTCCCGGCCGCACGGCCCGCTGGATTTCGGATCAAATCCGAAATGATATTTGTGTCGAGCATGTAGCGTGGAGTGCTCAAAGCTCGATGTCCCTTAACGGGCGCAAGCCTGTATCGACATCCGGAAATTCTTCGGCGAAGGGTTCCATCGTATCGAGCAGTGCGAGCAGGCCGCGTTTGCGTACGGGCTCGATCACGAGCCTGTCGCCATCGCGGTGCATGACGGCTTCGTCGCCCGGTAACTCGAATTCGACGGGAATACGGACCGCCTGATTGCGGCCGTTACGGAACAGCCTGACATGACGGGAGTCGGTCATCGGCACCTCCGTGGCATATGCCTAAGCATAGGCCAAAAAAGCCCCGATTTCCAGCGAAAACTACTTTCGCACGCAGATCACACGCACCATCGCAGCCTTGGCGTCGGCCGAGGTGCCGGTCGCGCTCGCGCCATTCGCTCTCACGAAATTCCGCACCAGATCCGCGGGCACCAGAGCCGCCTGCGGCGCCGCATTCGGCGGACCGGCCACGAGCAGCGGCTTCAATTGCGCGAGTCCTGCGAATTTTCCGTCGCTGTCGATGGCGGCTGCGCCGGCAAAGCCGAGCCCCGGGGCGGGTGACAGCGCCAGTTCGCTTCCGGTGCCGACCGGTGCGGCGACTGCCTTCACACTGGTGATCGCTGCGCCGCCGCCCTGGCTTTGCGGATCGGCGATCCCGATGAGATCGAGATTGGGTTTTGCAGCACGCGTACCAAGCGACAGCGGCTTCAGCTCGCGCGCGCCATAGATACGCAGCAACGCGAGATCGTGCGCCTTGTCCTCGGCGAGTTTGTCCGCATTGCCATAACCGGCAACGACGATGGACATGCAGCCATCCACCGCCTGTCGGTCGGTGACGATGGCGCCGTCATCGCTCACCACGATGCCGCTGGCATATTCGACTTTCTTGCGGGGCGGCGGGCCCATCGCCTGCGCGCCGATGGGGAATGCGTTGAAGGCTGAGGACATCGCGATCACCACCGGCTCCATCGTGCCTTCGGTCGCCTGATCATAGAAGATCGAGAGGATGCGGACCTCGGAGTCCTTGAACTGGCCGCGGATGTAGAACTTCTTCTGGTTCTGCAGGCCGGACAGGACGAAGAAATCCGGCTTCACCACCTGATAGTCGATCTTGCGGCCGGGCTCCTTGCGCTCCGCCTCGGCGAGCTTCGCGGTGGAAGGCGCGTCCTCCTTGCGGCGCGCCAGCGTGATCTGGATCGTGCCGGTGGATGACGACCACTTGCTGCCGTTCGCGTCGGAGGCCTGCTGCGGCACCAGCTTGCCGGGAATGCCGAGCCGTGCGCCGGTCACCATGTCGGTGACCATTTTCCAGCCGACATTGTCCTGAAGCTTCTTCGCCGCGGCGCGCAGCAGATCGCGCTCCTGCGGGTTCAGCACGCCCGTTTGCTTGGCGCCGTTGTCCTTCTGGAACGTCTTGATCGCATTGACCATGCGATCCGAGACCTCGCCGGTGATGGCGCCGTTATACTGCCCGGTCCATGCCAGATCCGACTGGATCCCAAGCCGCTCGGCCTGCGCCATGGCATTGGCGGTGTCCGCGGGGGTCTGCAGCGCCGGGCGGATCGGCGTGGTCGTCACCGGCTTGGGTTTGATGCCTTGCACCGCGGGAGGCGTCGCCTGCACCTGCGCATGCGCCGCAGAGGCTGCCACGATCATCAATGTTGCTGAAAGCATCGATCTCATGACATGTCCGGTGTTGAAGCTGGTGATTGATTTCAGTGGAATTAAGCACATCTCGTGGGTCGGTGACAGCGCGGGAAGGGTTCACGACAATGCGGGACCTGATCTGTGGCCTCATCCTGAGGAGGCGCTTCTTCAGCGCCGTCTCGAAGGATGAGCTGTTCATCTCATGGTTCGAGACGCGCGCAAGAAGCGCGCTCCTCACCACGAGGGTCGGAGTTTGGAGCGACTATTGCGATGCTGAATGCCGATGAACTCGAGCGCTATGCGCGCCACATCGTGTTGCGCGAGGTCGGCGGTCCCGGCCAGGCTGCGCTGCAGCGCGCGAAAGTGCTGGTGATCGGCGCCGGCGGGCTGGGTGCACCGGCGCTGATGTATCTGGCCGCGGCGGGCATCGGCACACTCGGCGTGATCGATGACGACACGGTATCGCTGTCCAATCTGCAGCGGCAGATCATCCATGCGACGCCGGATATCGGCGCGCTGAAAACCGAGAGCGCGGCCGCAAAGATCCATGCGCTCAACCCGCATGTGAAATTTGTCGGCCATGCTGTCAGGCTCAATGCCGCGAATGCGATGGCGCTGTTGTCGGGCTACGATCTCGTGCTCGACGGTTCCGACAATTTCGTCACGCGCTATCTGATGTCAGACGCGTGCTATCTCGCGAAGAAACCCCTGATCTCTGCGGCGCTCGGCACCTTCGATGCGTCGCTGACCACGATCCGGGCTCATGAGACCAATGCAGCGGGCGTGTTGAATCCGACCTATCGCTGCCTGTTCCCGGAAGCGCCGCCGCCGGGCACGGTGCCGAGCTGCCAGGAAGCCGGCGTCATGGGCGCGCTGGCCGGCATGGTCGGTTCGATGATGGCGCTGGAAGCGATCCGCGAGATCGTCGGCTTCGGCGAGGGGCTGGTCGGACGCCTGCTGATGATCGACGCCCGCAACATGCGCTTTGAAACGCTGCGTTACGGGCGCGACCCGGCGAATCCGCTGAACGGGGATGCGCCGAGCATCAGGGATTTGAGCGCGTATCTGTGATCTTCAGGCCCGCTTCTTCTCGCTGTCCAGATGCGCCAGATGCTCCTCCGGATAGCGGCCGCCGGCTGCCGCATCGGCCGGGATCGCCTCCGCCAGCGCCTTGAGATGCGCGGGCGTGAGTTTCACATCCAGCGATCCCAGCGCTTCAGTGAGTCGATCGCGCCGCCTGGCGCCGACCAGGGGCAGGATGTCCTGGCCTTGCGCGGCAACCCAGGCGATGGCGACCTGCGCGACCGAGGCACCGATCTCGCTGGCGATAACGCGGATCTTTTCAACCAAAGCCAGATTCTGATCGATATTTGCAGCGCTGAAGCGTGGGCTGTGGCTGCGATAGTCCTTTGCGTTCATGCCGTTCTTGGTGAAGTGGCCGCCGATGAGACCGCGCGCCAGCACGCCGTAAGCCGTGATGCCGATGCCGAGCTCCCGGCAGGTCGGCAGGATGTCGTCCTCGATGCCGCGCGAGATCAGCGAATATTCGATCTGCAGGTCGGCGATCGGGTGCACTTTATGGGCGCGGCGGATGGTCTCGGAGCCGACTTCGGACAGGCCGATATGTTTGACGTAACCGGCCTTGATCAGGTCCGCGATGGCGCCGACGGTGTCCTCGATGGGCACATTGGGGTCGAGCCGGGCCGGGCGATAGATGTCGATGGCCTCGACGCCGAGCCGCACCAGCGAATAGGCCACGAAATTCTTCACGGCTATCGGGCGGTTGTCGAAACCCATGAAGGCACCGGCGGGATGGCGCATGCCGCCAAATTTGACCGAAAGCTGCAGGTTGTCGCGGCTGCGGCCGCGCAGGGCTTCGGCGATCAGGAGTTCGTTGTGGCCCATGGCGTAGAAGTCGCCGGTATCGATGAGGGTGACGCCGGCCTCCAATGCGGCGTGGATGGTGGCAATGCTCTCGCCGCGGTCGGCGGGGCCGTAGACATCCGACATACCCATGCAGCCGAGGCCGAGGGCGCCTACTTTGGGGCCGGTCTTTCCGAGTTGAAGATGGTTCATGGTGGTGCTCCCAGAAAGCGGCAGGTCCGATCCATACCGATCCTTGCCGCTGCTGCCGGATATGAGCCCGCGCCATTGATCCGATAAGCTGGACAATCTCGAAAGCCTTGTTCACTTTGGCGAACAATGAGCGATCTCGATTTGCGCGATCTGGCGGCCTTTCTGGCGGTGGCCCGGACCCGGAATTTCCGGAGGGCTGCGGTGGAGACCCATGTTTCGGTGTCCAGCCTGAGCCAGCGCCTGCGCGACATGGAAGAACGGCTCGGGGTACGTTTGCTGCATCGCACAACGCGCAGCGTCGCGCTCACCGAGGCCGGCGAATTGCTGCAGCGCAAAATCGTTCCAGCCATGGGCGACGTTCATGCTGCGTTGCAGGAAATTCGCGATTTCGGTGAGGTGCCGTCTGGCCGTCTCAGGATTAACGCTCCGGCACCAGCCATCGATATCGTCGTGGCGCCGATGGTCACTCCATTTCTGCAGCAATATCCGCAGGTTGAGCTTGAGATCGTTGCCGAGACGTCATTGATCGACATCGTCGCCAGGGGGTTCGATGCCGGCATTCGCTATGGCGAGGATCTGGCGCAGGACATGATCGCGGTCTCACTGGGGCCGCCACAGCGCTTCGTGATGGTGGCTTCCCCGCAATATATTGCGCAGCATGGGCGCCCTACCGCACCGCAGCAATTGCTGCAGCATTGCTGCATCAGGACGCGTTTCGACAACGGTTCGATTCCGGAATGGGAGTTCGAAAAGGACGAACAGGTGATCCGGATACCGCCGCGGGGGCCGCTCTTGGCGAGCTATTCCCGCCTGGGGCTGGAAGCGGCCCGGGACGGACTTGGCTTTTACGCGGTGTTTGAAGGCTATGTCCGGGACGACCTCGCGACCGGGAGGCTGATCAGCGTGCTGGAAGACTGGTTGCCGCCATTCCCGGGCCCGTTCCTGTATTATCCGAGCCGCCGGCAGCCGCCGCCGGCTTTGGCGGCGTTCGTGAGTTTTGTGGCGGAGTGGCGCAAACGGGAGCGGCGGGCTGCGGCCCCGGACAGCCCCGGCGGATCAGAGCGGCAGGGGGATCGCTGAGGCGTTCTCGCGGGTCTGCCAGAAGGTCAGCACGCGCTGTGCCGTGGCGGGCACCAGGCGCTCGAAATTCTGCCGGGCTTCCTCGACATCGGCGGCGGCAGGCGAACGGCCGGGGCCCAGGCGCAGCGTCATCAGGGCGCGAACGGTGGCCCAGGAAATCCCGATCGATTTGCCGAGGATCAGCATTGGATCGTCGCGGTCGCCTTTGAGGAGCTGGTCGATGGTTCCGATCCGCACGCCCGACAGGGCGGCCAGGGCAGCGGCGGTTTCCTCATATTGATGGGCGCGGGCAAAGCGCAAAAGCGCGCCTTCGTTCAGTTCGTCGGCCTGGTGCAGTTTGCGAATGGCACGCTGCGCGGTGGCGAAGTCGCGGGTGACGGTCAGGTGCGTCGGCGCGCCGGTGATGTCCTGCATCGCGCGGTTGATCGCGGTGCGCAGTTCAGGGGCTGCGGCATCGAACAGCCGGCGGCGAACCACCTCGACCGACTGCGCCAGCAGGTGTTTGAGTTGATCGGGCCCGAGATCGTCGCGCTGGCCGATGGTGACGGCGAGCACGCCGTCATCGCTGGCGCGGCGAATGAGGCCGGTATAGCCGAGCTGCGAGAAAGCGGCGCCGGCATTGCCGGCGACCCGGCGGATCACGTCGCGGTCGCCGCGGCGGACGATCACGTCGGTGAGGCGCGGCGTCAGCGTCGAGCGGTCGGAAATCGCCAGCAGATGGGACTGGCCCTGAATCTTGGCGATGTCGACCAGCGTCGGCTCGTCGATCAACGGCGAGCGGCGCAGCAGTGGCCCGGCGATCAGGATTTCGTCGTCACGGACCAGCAGGGCGATGAGTTGCGGCGGCGCATTGACGAGGTCGGACAGCCGTTCGGCCAGCGCGCTGCGCGCTTCGACCTCGGTTTGTGGAACCAGACTGGTCAGGATACCGTCGAACAGATCGACATGGGCTGGCTGATAGCGGGAAGCACCCTTCAGGAAGAGCTCTGAAATCTTACGCACCGCCTCGCCGCGGCGCTTCGGATCGCTATCTCTGACGATGTTATCCAGGCCCGGAATGAGCGATTTCGCCTCAGCCATCAAAAAATACTCAACACCACCATACGGAAAGGCTGGCGCACCCTAGATCGGGTTCGTGAAGGAACGGTTAGCCGCAGGATTGGGCTACCGCGGGTTGCAGAAATATTGCCGGGCAGCCACTGCGACCTTGCCGGCGCACTGGAAAACGGCTATATCGCCCACAAGTTATTAGGTTCTCATACGATCGCGTTTGAGAGTGGGCCCCTCGGGACCCGCTCTTTTTTATTACCTGAATGGGCCCTGGCTGGTGATCCCGGCGGGGTTCGTCCGGGTCCAAGGAAGGGCCGAAAGCCCGACGCGACACGACCCTATCTGCAGGCGGCACGCGAATTCAGATATTCTCCAACCGGAATAATTCGATCCTGGACATGACCGACCAAAAGCCAGAAACCGTTGATACCGAGCTGCTTTCCGAGCCGCGCCTGGTGATCGAGCCGGGTGCTGCGGCGCGGGTATCGGCTGTCGCCACGCCTGTGCTTGAAAACCTCGGTTACCGGCTGGTGCGGATCAAGATTTCGGGCGAACTCGGCTGCACCGTGCAGATCATGGCAGAGCGGCCGGACGGCACGATGCTGGTCGAGGATTGCGAGGCGATCTCGAACGCGCTGTCGCCGGTGATGGACGTCGCCGATCCGATCCAGCGCGCCTATCGCCTCGAAATTTCCTCGCCCGGCATCGATCGTCCGCTGGTCCGGCGCACCGATTTCGAGCGTTATCATGGCTATCTGGTTAAGATCGAGATGGCTGTCGCCGTCGGCGGCCGCAAACGCTTCCGTGGCCTGCTCGGCGCTATCGAGGGCGATGTCGTGCTGATCGAGCGCGAAGGCGCCCGGGACGGCGAGGACCCCATCACGCGGTTGCCGCTGGAAGACATCTCCAATGCCAGCCTGGTGCTGACCGACGAGCTGATTGCCGAGTCCATGCGCCGCGGCAAGCACGCCGAGCTTGATCTCAAGCGAGAGCTCGGTCTGGCGCCGCCGCCGGCCCCCCATGCCAAGCGCAGCGATCCGAAAAAGAGCTTTGCGCCGAAGCCGAAACTCAAGGCCGCGAAAGCTGCCAAGAAGCCTTTGCCGAAGAATACCAAAGAACATCGTCTGGCCGCCGATCGTGCGCGCCGAGGCGAAATCGATCCCATCGAAGGAGAATGAGCTATGGCCGCTGTTAGCGCCAATAAACTCGAACTGCTGCAGATCGCCGACGCCGTCGCGCGCGAAAAATCGATCGACCGCAACATCGTCATCCAGGCGATGGAAGAAGCGATCGCAAAAGCGGCCCGTGCGCGTTACGGCTCCGAAACCGATGTGCATGCCGAGATTCATCCCAAGACCGGCCAGTTGTCGCTGACGCGCCACATGCTGGTGGTCGAGGACGTCGAGAATTCGTCGAACCAGACCTCGCTGTTTGACGCGCAGCGCGCCAATCCGGGTGCGCAGATCGGCGATACCATTGCCGACACACTGCCGCCGCTGGAATACGGCCGTATCGCCGCGCAGTCGGCCAAGCAGGTCATCGTGCAGAAGGTGCGCGAAGCCGAGCGTGACCGGCAGTACCAGGAATTCAAGGATCGCATCGGCGAGATCGTCAACGGCATCGTCAAACGCGTCGAATACGGTTCGGTGATCGTCGATCTCGGCCGCAGCGAAGCCATCGTGCGCCGCGACGAGATGCTGCCGCGCGAAGTGTTCCGCAACGGCGATCGCGTCCGCGCCTATGTGTTTGACGTGCGCCGCGAGACCCGCGGTCCGCAGATCTTCCTGTCGCGCACCCATCCGCAATTCATGGCCAAGCTGTTCGCGCAGGAAGTGCCTGAAATCTATGACGGTATCGTCGAGATCAAGGCCGTGGCCCGCGATCCCGGCTCGCGCGCGAAAATCGGCGTGATCTCGCGCGACTCGTCGGTGGATCCGGTTGGCGCCTGCGTCGGTATGCGTGGTTCCCGCGTGCAGGCCGTGGTCAATGAGTTGCAGGGCGAAAAGATCGACATCATTCCGTGGTCGCCGGATATCGCCACTTTTGTGGTGAACGCGCTGGCGCCGGCAGAAGTCTCGAAAGTCGTGATCGATGAAGATCGTGAGCGTATCGAGGTTGTCGTTCCGGACACCAATAACCAACTATCCCTTGCGATCGGTCGTCGCGGCCAGAATGTGCGCTTGGCTTCGCAGCTGACCGGCTGGGATATCGACATCCTGACCGAGCAGGAAGAATCCGAACGTCGCCAGGCCGATTTCGAAAATTCCACGCGCGTCTTCATGGAAGCGCTGAACGTCGACGAAGTCGTCGGTCAGCTGCTCGCGTCGGAAGGTTTCACCTCGGTGGAAGAGCTCTCGATGGTCGATGCCAAGGAACTGGCTGGCATCGAAGGCTTCGACGACGAAACAGCGGCCGAATTGCAGAGCCGCGCACGTGAATATCTCGAGCAGCTCGAAGCTGAACTCGAAGGCAAACGTAAGGAACTGGGTGTGGAAGACGCTTTGAAGGATGTTCCGGGCGTGACCCTCAAGATGATGGTCAAGTTCGGCGAAAACGACATCAAGACCGTCGAGGATCTCGCCGGCTGCGCCACCGACGATCTGGTGGGCTGGACCGAGCGCAAGGAAGGCTCCGAGCCGACCAAGCACCCGGGCATTCTCGATGCCAGCGAGATCTCCCGTGAAGACGCCGAGCAGCTGATCATGCAGGCCCGCGTCGTGGCCGGCTGGATCACCCAGGCCGATCTCGACAAGGGTGCTGCGCTCGACGCCACCGAAGAAGCGTAAGGACAATGCCACGCGCATGCTCGCCATTGCTGACCAAGCAGATCTGGATAACGGCCCCCGGAGCACCAAGCCCGGGACCGAACGGATGTGCGTGGTCACGCGGAGCGTGCGCCCGATCGATGATCTGATCCGTTTCGTCGTCGCGCCCACGGGCGAGGCGATCCCGGACCTGAAGCGCAAGCTTCCTGGCCGCGGCCTCTGGGTCACGGCCTCCCGCAAGGCGGTGGCCGAGGCGGCCAAGCGCAATCTTTTCGCCAAGGGCTTCAAGAAAGCGGTCAAGGCGTCGCCAACCCTGGCTGACGACACCGACAGGCTGATGGTGCGCGGTGTTATCGAGGCGTTGGCCATGACCGCCAAGGCCGGTCAGGTGGTCTCCGGTTTCACCAAGGTCGAAGACGCCCTGCGCCGCGGAACGGTCGGTGTTCTGCTCCACGCGTCCAACGGCGCCCCTGATGGAATCCGCAAACTGGACGGCATTGCCCGGCAACGCGTGGAATTTGACGCGGAATCCGGCGATGACGCGCCGAAATTGCCGATCATGACGGTTTTGAGCTCCGATGAATTGGATTTGGCATTGGGGCGGTCAAATGTGATACATGCTGCCGTGCTTACGGGCCCGGCGGGCAAAACGTTCCTGTCACGCAGCCAGACTCTGGTCCAATACCGGCTGGCTGACGACGACATCAACGCAAGCGCCAAAGCTTCGCTGACAACTGCTGCGCCGGAGACGGAGCCGCTGACGCCAACGATCTCGCTGATCGAAACTTCGACGACTGTGCGACCGCGCACAACGCAACAAGATTAGGACTGCTGAATGGTTGATACGAAAACGCCTGGTGACAAGACTCTGAGCGTTCCCAGCAAGACCTTGACGCTCAAGCCGCGCGTCGAGCAGGGCACTGTGCGCCAGAGCTTCAGCCATGGCCGCACCAAGCAGGTGGTGGTCGAGAAGCGCGGCAAGCGCCGTATGCCCGGCGATGCGCCGGCTGCTGCGCCTGTCGCGGCTGCTCCGGCACCGGCTGCTCCGGCACCTGTCGAGACTGCTGCACCAGCTCCCGTTGCTGCTGCGCCGGCTGCTCCCGCTGCAACTGCTGCGCCCGCGGCGCCGGTTGCGCGCGCTGCTGCGCCTGCACCTGCACCGGCCGCACCGGCTCCCCGCACTGCTGCACCTTCTCCCGCAGGACGCAGCTCCGCTCCGTCCCCCGCAGCGCCATCGCGCGCGCCGCAGCGCTCGCAGCCCCCGGCTCGTTCGGGTTCGGGCGTCGTGCTCCGTACCCTGACCGAGGAAGAGCGCAATGCCCGCGCCAGCGCGCTGGCCGATGCCCGCGTGCGCGAGCAGGAAGAGCGTCGTCTCGCCGAGATCGAGGCGGCCCGCCGCAACACCAAGGAATTCAAGGAACAGGAAGAGCGTGAAGCCGCCGAAGCCCGTCGCAAGGCCGAGGAAGAGCGTCACCGCCAGGAAGAAGAAGCCAAGCGCCGCGCCGAAGTCGAGGCCAAGCGCCGTCAGGCTGAAGCCGATGCGAAGGCCGCCAAGTCGGCCACGACGACGGCCCGTCCCGGCGCCACCTCAGCTACGCCTGCGCGTGCGCCCGGCGTCGCTGCCGATGGCACCGACGAGGATGAAGGTCCGCGCGTTATTCGCCGTGGTCCCGGCGGCGCCGCGCGCCCCGTGATCGCGCCGAAGCCCACTGCCAAGCCCGGCCCGCAGAAGGAGCGCGGCCGTCTCACCGTGGTCACCGCGTTGTCGGCCGGCGATGTGCGCGAGCGTTCGATCGCCTCGTTCCGCCGCCGCACCCAGCGCCTGAAGGGTCATCAGTCGAACGAGCCGAAGGAAAAGCTGGTTCGTGAAGTCACGATCCCGGAAGCGATCACGATTCAAGAACTCGCCAACCGCATGGCCGAGCGTGCCGTGGACGTTATCCGCCTGCTGATGAAGCAGGGCGCGATCCACAAGATCAACGACGTCATCGACGCCGACACCGCGCAGCTGGTGGCCGAAGAAATGGGCCACACCGTCAAGCGCGTTGCCGAATCGGACGTCGAAGAGGGTCTGTTCGACAAGGTCGACAATTCCACCGATACCGAACCGCGTTCGCCGGTTGTGACCGTCATGGGCCACGTCGACCACGGCAAGACCTCGCTGCTTGACGCGCTGCGCCATGCCAATGTCGTGTCCGGCGAAGCCGGCGGCATCACCCAGCATATCGGCGCGTATCAGGTCATGTCGCCCGAGAGCGGCAAGAAGATCACCTTCATCGATACGCCCGGCCACGCTGCGTTCACCGCGATGCGTGCCCGCGGCGCCAAGGTTACGGATATCGTTATCCTGGTGGTGGCGGCCGATGACGGCGTCATGCCGCAGACCATCGAAGCCATCAATCACGCCAAGGCTGCCGGCGTGCCGATGATCGTGGCGATCAACAAGATCGACAAGCCCGATGCCAAGGCGGAGCGCGTACGCACCGAACTGCTGCAGCATGACGTGCAGGTCGAATCCTTCGGCGGCGACGTGGTCGACGTCGAAGTGTCGGCGAAGAACAAGACCAATCTCGACAAGCTGCTCGAAATGATCGCGCTGCAGGCCGATATTCTCGACCTGAAGACCAATTCGGAACGTCCGGCGGAAGGTACCGTGATCGAAGCCAAGCTCGATCGTGGTCGTGGTCCGGTGGCAACCGTGCTGGTTCAGCGCGGCACCCTGAAGGTCGGTGACATCATCGTGGCCGGTGCCGAAATGGGCCGTGTCCGCGCACTGATCTCCGATCAGGGCGAGACGCTGACCGCAGCAGGTCCGTCGGTGCCGGTCGAAGTGCTCGGTTTCAACGGTCCGCCGGAAGCCGGCGATCGTATGGCCGTGGTCGAGAACGAAGCCCGCGCCCGTGAAATCACCGGCTACCGTGCGCATCAGAAGCGCGAGAAGTCCGCAGCCTCCACCAACGGCATGCGCGGCTCGCTCGAGCAGATGATGAGCCAGCTGAAGACATCGGGTCGCAAGGACTTCCCGCTGATCATCAAGGCCGACGTGCAGGGTTCGCTCGAAGCCATTCTCGGCTCGCTCGAGAAACTCGGCACCGACGAAGTCGCTGCGCGCATCCTGCATGCGGGTGTCGGCGGCATCTCGGAATCGGACGTCACGCTGGCGGAAGGCTTCAACGCCGCCATCATCGGCTTCTCGGTTCGCGCCAACAAGGAAGCTGCCGCTGCAGCCAAGCGCAACGGCATCGAAATCCGCTACTACAACATCATCTACGACCTCGTGGATGACGTGAAGAAAGCCATGTCCGGTCTGCTTGCGCCCACGCTGCGCGAAACCATGCTGGGCAATGCGCAGATCCTGGAAGTGTTCAACATCTCGAAGGTCGGCAAGGTTGCGGGTTGCCGCGTCACCGACGGCACCGTGGAACGCGGCGCGAATGTGCGCCTGATCCGCGACAACGTCGTCGTGCACGAAGGCAAGCTGTCGACACTGAAGCGCTTCAAGGACGAAGTGAAGGAAGTGGCGTCAGGCCAGGAATGCGGCATGGCGTTCGAGAACTACGGCGACATGCGCGCCGGCGACGTGATCGAGTGTTACCGCGTAGAGACCATCCAGCGCTCCCTGTAAGTCCAAATCTTGCAGAGAGACTGATGTGAATGAGACGTCATGCCCGGCCTGCGCGAAGCGAGCTTCGCTAGATGGCCGGGCATCTGCGTCTTTGATGTTTCAGCAGCACTGACGTGAATGGCCGGGACAAACCCGGCCATGACGAATTTCGTTTTGTAGGGAAACCGATGCCCAAGCATCACCAGAAGTCCGCGACGCCGGGCGGCTCGCAACGTCAGTTGCGCGTCGGCGAACTGATCCGCCATGCGATCGCCGATATCCTGTCGCAAGGCGGGGTCCACGATCCCGTATTGGCAACCACCATCATCACCGTGCCGGAGGTGAGGATGTCGCCCGATCTCAAGCTCGCCACCGTCTATGTGATGCCGCTCGGCGGCCAGAACACCGAGCCGGTGCTGAAAGCGCTGGCGGCGAACAAGAGCTTCCTGCGGACCGAGGCCGCGCATCGCGTGAACCTGAAATACGCCCCGGATCTCCGCTTCCGCATCGATGAGCGCTTCGACGAAGCCGAGCGCATCGACAAACTCCTGCGCACGCCTGCCGTTGCGCGCGACCTCAAACCAGACTCGGACGAAAACGAATGACTGTGACGACACCAGCCGCCGCCCTCGATTCACGCCTCGATGAAGCGGGCAATGGCGAGGCCACCCTGTCTCCGGCTGTGCAGCACGGTGACCACGGTCAGCAAAGTGACCGCGGCGGCAATGACCAGCGTCAGCATCAGGGCCCTCGCGGCAATAACGATCCGCGCCATCAGGGCGGCAAGCAACGTCATCAGGGCCAGGTCCGGCGCGACAAGCGCGACGTCCATGGCTGGGTGATCCTCGACAAGCCGATCGGCATGACCTCGACCCAGGCGGTCGCGATTGCCAAGCGCCTGTTCCAGGCCAAGCGCGCCGGCCATGCCGGTACACTCGATCCGCTGGCGTCCGGCGGCCTGCCGATCGCGCTCGGCGAAGCCACCAAGACGGTTCCCTTCGTGATGGACGGCCGCAAGCGCTATCGCTTTACCGTCGCCTGGGGCGAGGAGCGCGACACCGACGACACCGAGGGCCGGGCGACCTTCACCAGCGAGATCCGGCCCACGGCCGACCGGATCCGGGCGCTGCTGCCGCAATTTACCGGCAATATCGAGCAGACCCCTCCGCAATACTCGGCGATCAAGATCCAGGGCGAGCGCGCCTATGATCTCGCCCGCGACGGCGAGGTGGTGCCGCTGGTTCCCCGTCCGGTCGTGATTCACGAATTAGTTCTTACAGAACAGCCAGATAGCGACCACGCCGTGTTCGAGGCCGAATGCGGCAAGGGCACTTATGTCCGTGCGCTGGCCCGCGATATCGGCCGTTTGCTCGGCTGCTACGGCCATATCAGTGCGCTCCGGCGTACCCTGGTCGGACCTTTCGCCGAAGCCGACATGATTCCGCTGGAACAGTTGGAGGCTTTGTGCGATAGAGCCGCGTCTGGCGAGGGCAGCCTCGCCGACGCGCTTTTGCCCGTTGAGACCGCGCTGGACGACATCCCGGCACTGGCCGTCACACGGGCTGATGCGGCAAGGCTCCATCGGGGCCAGGCCGTTTTGTTGCGCGGACGGGATGCGCCCGATTGTAGCGGCACAGTTTATGTCACGGTGGCAGGGCGATTACTGGCCCTCGCTGAAGTTGGCAACGGCGAACTCATCCCCAAGCGCGTGTTTAACCTGACCGGACTGACCGCCAGTTCGGCCCGCAAAGAAAGTAACTGACGATGTCGATTACCGCAGAACGCAAAGCGGAAGTCATCAAGACCAATGCCAACAAGGCCGGCGATACTGGTTCGCCGGAAGTCCAGGTTGCAATCCTCTCCGAGCGCATTGCCAACCTGACCGGACACTTCAAGACCCACACCAAGGACAACCATTCCCGTCGTGGTCTTTTGAAGCTCGTCTCGACGCGTCGTTCGCTGCTTGATTACATCAAGCGCAAGGACGAGGCGCGCTACAAGGCGTTGCTCGAGAAGCACAACATCCGCCGCTAAGACAATCACGCGCGCAATTCTTGCGCGCGTTTTTGCATGAATCGTAGTGCGGGCCACTGTGGGCCGCACGATAACGTCCAGAAGCACTCCGGCAACTGGACGATGACGGGCAAGGTGCTCGTCGCGCGGCGCGATCCCCCAAAGATCCCCGCGACCATCGGAAGGATGGACGCCATTCAGAATACAAAGGCCATGGCAGGATCGCCGGACGCTGATTTCGCGACATCGCGAGCAGCCTCTTGCCGTCTTGCGCATGGCTTTTGTGTTTCGGGCGCCGTTCTCCGTGAACCCATGAAAGAAACCCAAGATGTTTAATGTTCACTCCGTCGAGATCGATTGGGGCGGTCGTCCGCTCAAGCTGGAAACCGGCAAGGTTGCCCGTCAGGCTGACGGTGCCGTCATCGCCACCTACGGCGAGACCGTCGTTATCGCCACCGTCGTCGCCGCGAAGACTGCCAAGGATGGCATCGACTTCCTGCCGCTGACTGTCGACTACATCGAGAAGACCTACGCAGCCGGCCGCATTCCCGGCGGTTACTTCAAGCGCGAAGGTCGTCCGACCGAGAAGGAGACGCTGGTCTCCCGCCTGATCGATCGTCCGATCCGCCCGCTGTTCGTCGATGGCTGGCGCAATGAAACCCAGATCGTCGTCACCGTGCTGTCGCACGACATGGAAAACGATCCGGACATTCTCGCGCTCGTTGCCACCTCGGCTGCGCTGACGATTTCCGGCGCCCCGTTCCAGGGCCCGATCGGTGCGGCCCGCGTCGGCTTCATCAATGATGAATACGTGCTCAACCCGACCCTCGACGAGATGGCCGACACCAATCTCGACCTCGTCGTCGCCGGCACCGGCGATGCCGTGCTGATGGTGGAATCGGAAGCCAAGGAGCTCAACGAAGACGTGATGCTCGGCGCCGTGATGTTCGGTCACCGCCACTTCCAGCCGGTCATCAAGGCGATCATCGAACTCGCCGAGAAGGCCGCCAAGGAGCCGCGCGAGGTCAAGACCATCGATGACAGCGAAATCGAGAAGGAAATGCTCGGTCTCGTCGAAGCCGAGCTGCGCGCTGCTTACGCGATCCCTGTGAAGCAGGACCGCTACGCTGCCGTCGGCGCCGTCAAGGCGAAGGCGATGGCACACTACTTCCCGGAAGGTCAGGAGCCGAAATACGACAAGCTCCGCATCGCTGCGGTGTTCAAGGAACTGGAATCGAAGATCGTTCGCTGGAACATCCTCGACACCAAGAAGCGCATCGACGGCCGCGACCTGACGACGGTTCGTCCGATCGTCGCCGAAGTCGGCGTGCTGCCGCGCGCCCACGGTTCGGCGCTGTTCACCCGCGGTGAGACCCAGGCGCTGGTCGTGACCACGCTCGGCACCGGTGAAGACGAGCAGTACATCGACTCGCTGTCGGGAACGTACAAAGAGACGTTCCTGCTGCACTACAACTTCCCTCCCTACTCGGTCGGCGAGACCGGTCGTATGGGCGGCACCAAGCGTCGCGAAATCGGCCACGGCAAGCTCGCCTGGCGCGCAATCCATCCGGTTCTGCCGGGTCACCACGAATTCCCGTACACCGTGCGCGTGGTGTCGGAAATTACCGAGTCCAACGGTTCGTCGTCGATGGCATCGGTTTGCGGTGCTTCGCTGGCGCTGATGGATGCGGGCGTTCCGATGAAGCGTCCGACGGCGGGTATCGCCATGGGCCTGATCCTCGAAGGCGCACGCTACGCGGTTCTGTCGGACATCCTGGGTGATGAAGATCACCTCGGCGACATGGACTTCAAGGTGGCTGGTACCGACACCGGCATCACCTCGCTGCAGATGGACATCAAGATCGCCGGTATCACCGAAGAGATCATGAAGGTCGCTCTGGGCCAGGCCAAGGAAGGCCGCATTCACATTCTCGGTGAGATGTCGAAGGCGATCAACAACGCCCGTGCCGAGCTCGGCGAATACGCGCCGCGCATCGAGACCTTCAAGATCGCCACCGACAAGATCCGTGAAGTGATCGGCACCGGCGGCAAGGTGATCCGCGAGATCGTCGAAAAGACCGGCGCCAAGGTCAACATCGAAGACGACGGTACCGTGAAGGTGGCCTCGAGCGATGGTGAGTCGATCAAGGCTGCGATCAAGTGGATCAAGTCGATCGCTTCGGATCCGGAGCTCAACGCGATCTATGAAGGCACCGTGGTCAAGGTCATGGAGTTCGGTGCATTCGTGAACTTCTTCGGCGCCAAGGACGGTCTGGTTCACATCAGCCAGCTCGCCGGCGGCCGCGTGCAGAAGACCTCCGACGTCGTCAAGGAAGGCGACAAGGTCAAGGTCAAGCTGCTCGGCTTCGACGATCGCGGCAAGACGCGTTTGTCGATGAAGGCGGTCGATCAGGAGACCGGCGAAGATCTCGAAGCCAAGCAGAAGGCCGCCGAAGGCGCGACTGCAGCGGAGTAATCTCGCAGCGACATTGCGAAGTACGAAAGGGCGGCCGAGAGGCCGCCCTTTTTGTTTGGGCGCGGCGATTGGGGCGAAATCGACGATTAAACCTCCAGCCCTCATCCCGAGGAGCAAAATCAGGTGGCGCAGAGCGACGCCTGATTTTGCGTATCGAGGGATGGCGGGGACCGCCGGCCCATGGTTCGAGACGCCCGCCAAGAGGCGGGCTCCTCACCATGAGGGACCGAGCCGATCACGAAAATGTATGAAGTCTTCCTTTGTAGCTTTCCTGAAGCACCGCAACGGCCAACGCAGCGCCCGGTCCGGCGGATCGTGATCCGTCGCATGTAAGGTGGTATCTCACATCTGTGATGTGCTCCGTGCCGCTGCGTCACAATGCCCGCACATGAAACTGGCAGACCGTGCGTTGCGTAGCTGCCAGACACGCCCGCAAAATCTTCAGGGAGAAGCCCCATGTCATCGATGTCCCGACGCCATCTCATGCTTGCTGCGACCGGCATCGCTGCCGCGGCCATCGCTCCGCGCACTGTCTTTGCCCAGGCCGCCACGCCCGCTGCCGGCAATGCGCCGTTCATCCTGCCGCCGCTGACCTATCCGGTCACGGCGTTCGAGCCGCATATCGATGCCAGGACGATGGAGATCCATCACGACAAGCATCACGCCGCCTATGTCGCCAACATGAACAATTTCGCCAAGGACACCCCGGTGATCGGCGAGAAGCCGCTGGTCGAGGTGCTCGGCAATCTAGGCAGCGTGCCTGACGCGATCCGCACCGGCGTGCGCAACAATCTCGGCGGCCATGCCAATCACACCATGTTCTGGCAGATCATGGGCCCGAATGGCGGCAAGCCGGAAGGCGAGGTGCTCGCCGCGATCGATCGCGATCTCGGCGGCCTCGAGAAATTCCAGACCGATTTCAACGCCGCCGGCGGCCGTCAGTTCGGTTCTGGCTGGGTCTTCGTGATCGTCGACAAGGACGGCAAGCTGTCCATAGAGACCCGTCCCAATCAGGACAATCCGATCATGGATGGCAAGCGTGCGCTGATGGGCAACGACGTCTGGGAGCACGCTTACTATCTGACCTACCAGAACCGTCGCGCTGATTATCTCAAGGCGTGGTGGAATACGGTCAACTGGACCAAGGTCGGCGAGCGCTATGCGGCGGCAAAGGCCGGCACGCTGGCGGTGTGATTGTCCCGCCACACACAGTCCTCATGGTGAGGAGCGCGCCTTTTGGCGCGCGTCTCGAACCATGATGAGCTTGGCGCCCATCCTTCGAGACGCGGTCGAAGACGACCGCTCCTCAGGATGAGGGCGGTGTTTGTGGCGGGTGGTTCAGGTCAGAACGAAAAACGCTGTGCGATGATCTACTTCCTCAGATCGCCTTCGTCCGCTGCGCTCTCCGCGAGCGTGGCCGGCTCGATGCCGTAGCGCTTGATCAGCGGCATCTGCGCCACCGCGAAGGCCATGGTCAGCGGGATGACGCCGAACGCCTTGAAAGCCACCCAGAAATCCGTGCTCTGGGTGCGCCAGATCGCTTCGTTCAGAAGTGCCATCGCGAAGAAGAACAGTGCCCAGCGCTTCGTCAGCGCACGCCAGCCCTCGGGCGTTAGATTGAACATCTGGTCGAACATGATCGCGATGAAGGAACGGCCGAAGAGCAGGCCGCCGCCCAGAATGGCTGCGAACAGGCCGTAGATGATGGTCGGCTTGACCTTGATGAATGTCTCGTCGTGCAGCACCAGCGTCAGCGTTCCGAACACCAGCACGATAACGGCGGTGACCAGCGCCATGATCGGCACATGCCTGACCACGACGTAAGACGCGATCATCGCCGCAACGATGGCCACCATGAAGGCGCCGGTGGCGACGAACAGGTTGAACTTGGCATTGGCGACGAAGAACACGATCAGCGGGCCAAGCTCGGTGGCGAGCTTGAACAGCGGATGTGGCTGGTTCTTGGCGAGTGCGTCGGTCATCAGCTTTCAATTCCTGCAATCGCTTGTGCAAAGTCTTTCGCGGTGAAAGGCGCGAGATCGTCGATGCCTTCGCCGACGCCGATGAAATGCACCGGCAATTTGTATTTCTCGGACAGCGCCACCAGGATGCCGCCACGGGCGGTGCCGTCGAGCTTGGTCATCACCAGGCCGGTGACGCCAGCCGTACGATGAAACGCCTCGACCTGCGACAGCGCGTTTTGTCCCACCGTGGCGTCGAGCACCAGCAGCACCGCATGCGGCGCGCTTGCGTCCACTTTCTTGATGACGCGGACGACCTTCTCGAGCTCGACCATGAGTTCGGTCTTGTTCTGCAGCCGGCCGGCGGTGTCGATCAGCAGGACGTCGCGATTGTCGTCGCGCGCCGCTGTGACGGCGGTGAAAGCGAGGCTGGCGGAATCCGAACCCTGCGCCCCGGCGATGACCGGCACCTTGTTGCGTTCGCCCCAGACCTTGAGCTGCTCGATGGCCGCCGCGCGAAACGTATCGCCGGCGGCCAGCATGACCTTGCGGCCTTCGGCGGAGAAGGTGGAAGCCAGCTTGCCGATGGTGGTGGTTTTGCCGGAACCGTTGACGCCGACCACCAGGATCACGAACGGCTTGTGGCTGGTGTCGATCACCAGTGGCTTGGCCACGGCCGAAAGGACCTTCTCGACCTCGGTGGCCACGACGGCTTTGACCTCGTCGGCGGAGATCGCCTTGTCATACCGGCCATGGCCGACGGCGGCGGAAATCCGCGCCGCCACTTCGGTACCCAGATCGGCGCGCAGCAGCACGTCCTCGATGTCCTCGAGCATGGCGCGGTCGAGCTTGCGCTTGGTCACAAGGTCGGCGACCGCGGTGCCAAGGGCGCTCGAGGTGCGCTTCAACCCGCTGGAGAGCCGTCGCCACCAGCTCAGTTTTGGCGTTTCGGGAGTGTCGCTCATGTCGGGGGTGTGTTAGCCGTTTCGCGCCATGATTCAAAGTATGACCAGTGAAAGTGACGAAGACGTCAGTCTGGAGGCCGAGCCCCGGCTGGAACCCCGCACCGATGCGGTTGAACTGACCGAAGCCGAGATTCTGGCGCGGGTGCTGCACCGTGACGGCCTGATGCTGGTGATCGACAAGCCGGCCGGCCTGCCGGTGCATCGCGGCCCCAAGGGCGGTGCGAATCTGGAGACGTCGTTCGAATTCCTGCGCTATGGCCTGCCGCGCGCGCCCGTTCTGGCGCACCGGCTCGACAGGGACACGTCGGGCTGCCTCGTGCTCGGCCGGCATCGCAAGGCGACGGCGTCGCTGGGCCTGCTGTTCAAGCACAGCCGTATCCGCAAGACCTATTGGGCGGTGGTCGAGGGCGGGCCTGCCGAAGATTCGGGCGTGATCGACATGCCGCTTGGTCGACTCAATGCCGACCGGGGCTGGTGGATGAAACCGGATCCGGAGGGGCTCAAGGCAGTCTCGAATTTCACGGTGCTCGGCCGCGGCGGCGGCATGAGCTGGCTGGCGCTGGAGCCGGTGACGGGGCGGACGCATCAGTTGCGTGTGCACTCGGCGTCATCGGGCTTTCCGATCGTCGGCGACAATATCTACGGCAATGGTCCAAGATTCGGCGAGCCGACGCTGCATCTGCATGCGCGGGAGATCGTGATTCCGATTTCGCGCAACAAGGACCCGATTCGCGTCGTCGCGCCGGCCCCGCCGCACCTGCATGAGCGGCTGCGGGCATGCGGATGGAACGGGGAATAGGACCTAGGCGACTGAAGCAAACAGCTTCGGATCGAACGTGCCCTCATATTCGAACGCGGCCGGCCCCGTCATCAGCACGTGGTCGTCGCTCTCACGCCACTCGATGGTCAGCTCACCGCCCGGCAGCGTCATATGGACCGTGCGGTTGGTCCGGCGCAGACGCGCCGCAGCCACCGCCGTCGCGCAGGCGGCCGAGCCGCAGGCCTTGGTGAGGCCGGCGCCGCGCTCCCAGGTGCGCATCACGATGTGATCGCGATCGACGATGTGAGCCAGCGTGATATTGGCGCGGTCCGGGAAAATCGGGTGGTTTTCCAGGAGCGGGCCAAACTTTTCCAGGTCATAGGCCGCGATATCGTCGACCCAGAAGATCGCATGCGGATTGCCCATCGAGACCACTGACGGCGTGTGCAGGATCGGGGCGTCGATCGGGCCGATCTGCAGCTCGATGCCGCGGGTATCGCGGAATTCCTCCGCCAGCGGAATGTCCTGCCAGCCGAACTTCGGCGTGCCCATGTCCACCGTATAGAGATCCGGCGCCGGGCCCTGCCAGCAATTGATCAGGCCGGCCCTGGTCTCGAATGTGAGAGCCGTCTTGTCGTGGCCAGAAAGGTTTTCTCGGGCAAAGGTCTGCCGCGCCACACAGCGCATGCCGTTGCCGCAAGCGCCGGCTTCGGAGCCGTCATTGTTGTAGATCGAGACGAAGGCGTCGGTGCCGGCGAGGCGTGGCTTCTGCAGCACCATCAACTGGTCATAGGGCACGCCTTCGGGGGTCGCCACGGCGCGGGCGTCGGCCGGCGTGATGCCGGAGGCGGTGTCGCGCAGGTCGATCACGACGATCTCGTTGCCGATGCCGTTCATCTTGGCGAAGGAATGGTTGGCCAATGCGCTCATGTCGTGTCCCGTTGATCCCAGTCTTATATGGCGAGGCCGGTCCGATTGGCCAGTGCGGCACTTCTGTGGCGGGTGTTTTGAATGGCGCTCCGCAATTTGGGGAGGGGACGAAAGCCGTGGCTGCGTGTTACCATGGTGCCATATCGCGCATGTTGCCGGACGTTGCGCTGCAGGATGTCACTGGAGACCCTTCGTATGACCCGTTCTCGCCTGTCCCGCCTCGCCACTGTGGCGCTGATCCCGGCCGCCGCGCTGACGCTGAACGCCGCGGTTTGGGCGCAATCGCCGCCCGCCACGCCGCCGGCAGCGACGACGACACCGGCTACCCCTGCGCCTGCTCCCGCAGTCCCGGCGACACCTGCTGCGCCTGCCACTCCTGAAACTCCGGCACCTGCGGCGCCGGCAACGCCACCCGCGGCGGCCCAGGCTCCGGTAACTCCGCCGGCCACGCCCGCGCCGGTGCAGACCGCCGATCCGTTCGGCGAGGAAATCACGCTGACGCCGAAGCAGATGGTGACTTTCGTCGGCAAGGCGAATTGGGATTCGGCCTTCGACACGCTGATGGACGCGTTCAAGCAGGTCACGACCGTGCTCGACAAACAGGGCATCAAGTCATCGGGTAACTCGATGATCGTTTACACCGCGACCGACGACACCGGCTTCACCTTCCTCGCCGAGATCCCCGTCGATCAGGAGGTGAAGAACCTGCCGAAGACAATGAAGATGGGACTGTCACCCGACGGCAAGGCCTTGAAATTCGTTCATCGCGGCTCCTATGACAATATGGACAACACCTATGAGGCGATCACCAATCACCTCGACGACAAGAAGCTCGAGGCGAAAGACACGTTCATCGAGGAATACATGACCGATCCCTTGAAGACCGCGGAAGACAAGCTGGTCATCAATGTCTATGTGCCGTTGAAGTGATAGAGCCGCACCTCTCGTCATAAAGAAGCCTTGGACAGTCGCGAGAGAACTGGTCATGACAAATCATCTCGCTCTCGCTTCGCTGGCCATTGCGCTTATCGCCACTCCTGCTGCCGCGCAGGTCAATCCGCCGCCGACGATTTCGGTGTCCGGCGAAGGCACCGTGTCGGTGCCGCCGGATCTCGCTGTTGTCGATGGTGGCGTGACGACCGACGCCAAGACCGCACGCGAGGCCGCAGAGGCCAACAATGCCGCGATGGCCAAGGTGCTGGCGGCCCTGAAGAGCGCCGGCATTGCCGAGAAGGATATGCAGACGTCGCGGCTGTCGCTGTTTCCGCAATATGCGCAGCAGACCCGTCCCAATCCCGGCCCGAATGTGATCTCGGGCTATCGCGCCAGCAACCACGTCACCGTCCGGGTGCGCGATGTGACCAAGGTGGCCGGCGCCATCGACACGCTGGTGTCGTCGGGCGCCAATGAGGTCGGCGGCATCACTTTCATGGTGACCAAGGCGTCGCAACTGCTTGACGATGCGCGTAGCCAGGCCATCGCCGATGCGCGTCGCAAAGCGGAGATCTATGCCAAGGCGGCCGGCGTCACGCTCGGTGCGCCGATCAATATTTCCGAGGACTCCAGCAGCGCACCGGCGCCGATGATGCTGCGCAAGATGGCTGCCGACGTGGCATCCGCTCCAGTGGCGCAAGGCGAGGAAGTGCTGCGCGTGAATGTCAGCGTGTCCTGGGAAATCAAGCCGGGCCAGTAATGTTACACTCCGTCATGGCCGGGCAAAGCGCGAAGCTCGCTTCGCGCTGGCCGGGCATGACGATTGAGAGTTCTGCGATCCTCGCTTCTATATCTCCACCACCTGCCCCGGCTTCAGCGCCATAAACTTGTCGCTGGGCAGTTCTGCCGCGCTGCATGCGGCAGCGAGTCCCTTCACCGGCCCGTCGATCGCCTCATCGGTGAGCTGGAACGTCGAGTGATGGCTGGCCAGCGCCTGCTGCGCGCCGCAATCATTCAGCGCCTTCACGGCATCCTCCGGATTCATGTGCTGGTCCTTCATGAACCAGCGCGGCTCATAGGCACCGATCGGCAGGATCGCAAGCCTGATAGCGCCATGGGCTTCGCGCACGCGGCGGAAGTGCAGGCCGTCGCCATAGCCGCTGTCGCCGACGATGTAGATATTGCCGGCCGGCGTCTCCAGCACGAAGCTCGCCCAGAGCGACTTGTTGCGGTCGAACAGGCCGCGCGCGGTCCAGTGCCGCGTCGGCACCAGCGTGACGGCGAGGCCGCTGCCGAGCTCGACGCGATCTCTCCAGTCATAGGCCTCGGCCTTGATCGCGCTGTCGGCGCTTTTCATGGTGATGTCGTTGCCGAGCGGCGTGATCACGCGCGGCGCAAATTTGGCTGATAGCTTCGACAGCGTCGGAAGATCGAGATGGTCGTAATGACCGTGCGACACCAGCACGATGTCAATCTTCGGCAGCTTGTCGAACGCGATGCCCGGCGCGGTGTGACGCTTCGGCCCGGCAAACGAGAATGGCGAGACGCGGTCGGACCACACCGGATCGAACAGGATGTTGATCCCGGCGGTCTGGATCAGCCAGCTCGCGTGACCGACATAGGAAAACCGAACGCCCGCGCCCTCGACCCTGGCCGGCGGGGTATCGGCAAACTCGTTCTCGACCCAGTCGGGCCAGACCTCGCGGGTACGGCCACCACCGAACTGCCAGCGCAGCACTTCGCCGAGCGACTTGGGGGGCGCCCCGTCAGGATCGAAGAAAATCTTGCCGTCGAAGTGATCGGAGACGGGGCCGTCATAATAGGTCATGCGGGAAGCCCAGATGGCCGACAGCCCCGTCGCTGCGGCGAGGCCGCCGACGGATGCGAGAAGCTTGCGGCGTGTGATGGCCATGAAACCGAGAGGCGAAAAGTGAGTTAGGTGAGCGATCACTCACATCTAGGCCAACTGTCGCAGAAATCCAGTTGCCAATTGTCAATTTGATCGGCTGGGGCAAAAAATATCCTTTATCTGGAACGGGTTGCCATTCCGAACGACTGTACCGCGGCCATATTTCCTTGACTCGCCGGGCCCCGGCGCTGTAAATCCCCGCCAATTCTCGAAAAGTTCTCTTTTCGACCCGCCGACCGGCCCTTGAGACCGGAGGTCAACGCCCGACAGCGCGATGCGCCCTCGGGCGCAAAAGTGTTTGGTTCTTCGTCATTATGGTGATGGCGATATCGGAAGCGAAGTAGCGATGTTCGACAATCTGTCGGAACGACTTGGCGGAATTCTCGACCGGCTCACCGGGCGCGGTGCGCTGTCGGAGGCTGACGTCGATGCCGCAATGCGCGAAGTGCGCCGCGCGCTGCTCGAGGCCGACGTCTCGCTCGACGTGGTCCGCTCCTTCATCGATCGCGTGCGTGAGCAGGCCATTGGCGCCACGGTCGTCAAGTCGGTCACGCCCGGCCAGATGGTCGTCAAGATCGTCCATGACGAGCTGGTCGCGACCCTCGGTGCCGATGGTGAAGGCGGTATCGACCTTCAGGCTGTCCCGCCCGTCGCCATCATGATGGTCGGCCTGCAGGGCTCCGGTAAGACCACCACCACCGCGAAACTCGCGCGTCGTCTCACCCAGCGCGACAAGCGCAAGGTGCTGATGGCGTCGCTCGACGTCTATCGCCCGGCTGCCATGGAGCAGCTCGCGGTGCTCGGCCGCGATCTCGACATCCAGACGCTGCCGATCGTCGAAGGCCAGAAGCCTGCCGACATTGCCAAGCGCGCGCTCTCTGCTGCCAAGCTCGGCGGCTATGACGTGGTTCTGCTCGACACCGCCGGCCGCACCACGCTCGACGAAGAGATGATGTCGGAAGCGATCGAGATCAAAGCGATCGCCAACCCGCATGAAGTGCTGCTGGTCGCGGACTCGCTGACCGGTCAGGACGCCGTCAATCTCGCGCGCTCCTTCAACGAACGCGTCGGCCTCACCGGCATCGCGCTCACCCGCGTCGATGGCGATGGCCGCGGCGGTGCCGCACTCTCGATGCGCGCCGTCACCGGCAAGCCGATCAAGCTGATCGGTACCGGTGAAAAGACCGATGCGCTGGAAGACTTCCATCCGAGCCGCATCGCCGGCCGCATTCTCGGCATGGGCGACGTCGTCTCGCTGGTCGAGCGCGCCGCTGCGAATATCGATGCGGAAAAGGCTGCGCGCACTGCCGAGCGCATGCGCAAGGGCCAGTTCGATCTCACCGACATGCGTGAGCAGCTGATCCAGATGACCAATATGGGCGGTCTCTCCGGCCTGATGGGCATGATGCCCGGCATCGCCAAGATGAAGAACCAGATCGCCTCCGCCGGTCTCGATGACCGCGTGGTGAAGCGCCAGATCGCCGTTATCGATTCGATGACGCGTCAGGAGCGCAAGAATCCCGACATCCTCAAGGCCAGCCGCAAAAAGCGTATCGCTGCCGGCGCCGGCCTCAAGGTCGAGGAAGTCAACAAGGTGCTGAAGATGCACCGGAACATGGCCGACATGATGAAGGCCATGGGCTCCGGCAAGCGCGGTCCGATGGCCGGCATCGCGCAGGCCATGGGCTTCGGTGGCGGTGGCATGCCGTCGCCCGAACAGATGAAGGCGATGGCCGAGAAGATGCCGGGCGGACTGCCGCAGGGCATGCCGTCATTGCCGAAAGATTTCCCGGGCCTGTCGGGCCTGGGCAAACCGACGCTGCCGGGACTCGGCGGCTTTCCCGGTCTCGGGAAAAAGAAATAACGCGATCCATTCAACTCACATTCAAATCGAACACATCCAGGAGAATCCCATGTCCGTCGTTATCCGCCTCGCGCGCGCAGGCACCAAGAAGCGCCCCGTCTATCACGTTGTCGTCGCCGACTCGCGTTTTCCTCGCGATGGCCGCTTCATCGAGCGTCTCGGCTACTTCAATCCGCTGCTCGCCAAGGACAATGAGCTGCGCCTGAAGCTCGACCTCGAAAAGACCAAGGCCTGGATCGCCAAGGGCGCACAGCCGTCGGACCGCGTCGCTCGCTTCCTCGATGCCGCCGGCGTCGCCAAGCGCGAAGCCCGCAACAATCCCGAGAAGGCCGTGCCGCGCAAGGAGCGCAAGGCTGCTGCTGAAGCCGCAGCGAAGAAGTAAGGCGGAATGCCAACCGCGCAAATCTGCGTCGCGCGCATCGGCGCGCCGCATGGTGTGCGCGGTCAGGTCCGGCTGTGGACCTTCACCGAAGATCCATTCGCCGTGCTCGACTACGGCCCGCTTGCCACCAAGGACGGCAAGCGGCGCTTTGAGGTCGATGACGTGCGCGAGGCCAAGGGCCATCTGGTCGCGACGCTGAAGGGCGTCGCGTCTCGTGAAGACGCCGAGCGCCTCAATGGCGTCGAGCTCTATGTGGCGCGCGATGCGCTGCCCGACACCGAAGACGATGAATATTACCACGCCGATCTGATCGGCCTCGCTGCGGTCAATGCCGCGGGCGATGCGGTCGGTCGTGTCGTCGGCATCCATAATTTCGGCGCCGGCGACATCATCGAGATCGCGCCGCCTGACGGCGCGACCCTGCTGCTGCCCTTCACCAATGCCGTGGTGCCGACCGTCGATCTTGCGGCCGGCAAGGTCGTGATCGAATTGCCGGGTGAGATCATCGGCGACGATCCCACCGCGGCGTAAGGTTTACGCTTTCAACGTTTCCGCAATCGTTGCAGCGAACGGCGTCGTCGTCCGCCCGATCAGCTTGCTCAGCGTATGGCTGTCATCGAACAGGGCGCCGTCGGCGGCGGCCGTGTTTGATGTCGCGATCAGCTCCGCGAGTTCTTCCGGGAGGCCCGCATTGAGCATGATGGCCTTGAAGTCGGCTTCCGGCAAACGGACATAAGGAATTGCTCTGCCGCACTGCTTGCTGATCTCCGCTGCAAAATCCTCCAGCGTGTAAGCTTGATCGCCAGCCAGCTCATAGACCTTGCCGGCGTGACCTTCTTCCACAAGCACGATCGCGGCTGCCGCCGCATAATCCGCACGCGTTGCCGACGCGATGCGGCCATCCCCGGCACTGCTGACCAACGCATTATGCGCCAATGCCGCGGGGATGGATGCCGTGTAGTTCTCTGTGTACCAGCCATTGCGCAGCAGCACGAAAGGGATGCCGGAGGCGCGAATCAACTCTTCCGTTGGCAGATGCTCTTTTGCGACTGACAGCTTCGAGGTGTCCGCACGCAGCACGCTCGTATAGGCGATCAGCTTTACGTCGGCGCGCTTTGCTGCGTCGATGACGTTGCGGTGCTGCGCGACGCGCTGACCGAGTTCGTTCGACGAGATCAGGAGCAGGCGGTCGATGCCTTTGAAGGCGGCGTCCAGCGTCTCCGGTTTGCTGTAGTCGGTGGCGACGACCGAGACGCCCCTGGCTGCAAGATCGGCGCCCTTGGCGGGATCGCGCAGGCCGGCGACGATCTGGCTGGCCGGGACGCGTTTGAGCAGGGCATCGATGGTGAGGCGGCCGAGCTGGCCGCCGGCGGCGGTGACGAGAATACGGTGGTTCGACATGGCGGGATCCTGTGTGGTCTCTAAATGAACACAGGTCTTGAATAGAGACCGCTAGCCGTTTCCGTAAGGAGGCAGGTTTTTCTCACCAGGTGACTTGGAAGTGACCTGCGGTCGGCCGGAAGGAACCCCCGATGTCCCAAAAAGCTCCTGATGAGACCCCACTGGCCACCCGGTTTGACGAATGGCAGGCGAGGGGTTTCGACGCCGACGCCTGTCCGGTGCGCAACGTGCTGGACCGCATCGGCGACAAGTGGACGTCGCTGTTGCTGGTCGCGCTGGCAGCCAGGCCGCGGCGCTTCAGCGAGCTCCATCGCGCCGTGCCGGACATCTCCAAGCGCATGCTGACGCAGTCGCTGCGCGACCTGCAGCGGGATGGGCTGGTCACCCGCCACGTCTTTCCCACCAAGCCTCCATCGGTCGAATATCGTCTCTCGCCGCTGGGGCGGTCCGCGCTCGGGCCGCTGGCCGGCCTGATCGATTGGGCCGAGCGCAGCTTTGCCGAGATCAAGGCCTCGCGCGCGGCATTCGATGCGGGCGACACCAGCGAGCAGATGTCGGCGGCCTAGGCTGCGAGCGACGGCGTTTGACGCCTCGCGCCGGACGCGCGATGGAGAGCCATGATTTCCCATCTTTCATCCGCCCCATGGCGCGCGACGGTGCTGACGCTGTTTCCCGAGATGTTTCCGGGGCCGCTCGGTATCAGCCTCGCCGGCAAGGCTCTGGCTTCCGGCCTGTGGGCGCTGGAGGCGCGGGACATTCGCGCCTCGGCCACGGACAAGCATCGTAGCGTCGATGATACGCCCGCCGGTGGCGGGCCGGGCATGGTGCTGCGGGCGGACGTGCTGGCGGCGGCGATCGATGCGGTGGATGCGCAGGACCGCCCCAGGCTGGTGATGAGCCCCCGCGGTCGGCCATTGACCCAGGCGCGGGTGGCGGAGCTGGCCGCCGGGCCGGGGCCGCTGATCGTGTGCGGTCGCTTCGAGGGCATCGATCAGCGCGTCATCGACGCCCGCGGGCTCGAGGAAGTCTCGATCGGGGACTATGTGCTGTCCGGCGGTGAAATCGCCGCCATGACGCTGATTGACGCCTGTGTGCGGCTTTTGCCGGGGGTCATGGGTAAACTGGCATCTGGAACCGACGAGAGTTTCTCCGACGGGCTACTGGAATACCCGCAATATACTCGCCCGCAGGCCTTCGAGGGGCGGGAGATTCCCGAGGTTCTGATCTCCGGTGACCATGCCAGGGTCGCCAAATGGCGGCTGGCCCAGGCGGAGGCGCTGACTGCCGCGCGGCGGCCCGATTTGTGGGCGGCGCGTCCGAAAGCGCCGGAACCAGGCAAAAAGCGAAAACCGCCAAAAATCACGACGGGCGAGTGACACAGACGGTGACAACGGCTTTGCTTTCCCGTATAGCAGCGCCAAATCCGTGCACTGGCAGGGTAAGAGTTTCGTGCGCAGCCCGCGCAATGTCTGGGCGCGCCGCCGATGGAGATTTTGATGAACATTATCCAGACGCTTGAAAAAGAGCAGTTCGACCGCCTTTCCGCCACCAAGTCGATCCCGGAATTCGGTCCCGGCGACACCCTCATCGTCAACGTGAAGGTTGTCGAAGGCGAGCGCTCCCGCGTGCAGGCCTATGAAGGCGTCTGCATCGGCCGCAACGGCGGTGGCATCAATGAGAGCTTCACCGTTCGCAAGATTTCCTACGGCGAGGGTGTCGAGCGCGTGTTCCCGCTGCTCTCCCCGATGATCGACTCGATCAAGGTCGTGCGTCGCGGCAAGGTGCGTCGCGCCAAGCTGTATTACCTGCGCGATCTGCGCGGCAAGTCGGCCCGCATCACCGAGAAGAAGACCGAGCGCCCGGCCAAGGTCGCTGCTGTGGCTGCTGCCAAGTAATATTCCGCATCATCGAATGTGCGAGACGAAAAGCGCGGCGCAAGCCGCGCTTTTTTGTTGTGCGGCGCTCGCATACCTTCGCCGCATTGGCGAAATTGAACCCAAGTGCTATATCACTGGAATGTTTCTAGATCTGCACCAGCATGCGCTTCGCATCGTTATCGACGATCATAGCCGGCTGCCCGGGCGCTTCTTCGGGCGCTTTACGACCTCTGTCGTGGCGGCGCTTCGAAAGCTCTGACGCCTGCTCTTTGACCGCCATTTTTCAGTCGCGTGTCTCGCGCCGTCAAACCGGCCCGCTTTCAGCAGCACGCAACCGATCTTAAGTTTTCTTTCGAGGCCTGAACTCATGACCGACTCTGCAAAACCGACGACCCTGTACGACAAGATCTGGAACGATCATCTGGTGTATGAAGCCGACGATGGTACGGCGCTGCTCTATATCGATCGCCATCTCGTGCATGAAGTCACAAGCCCGCAGGCTTTCGAAGGCCTGCGCGCCGCCGGCCGCCGTGTGCATGCGCCGGAGAAGACACTCGCTGTCGTCGATCACAACGTGCCGACCACGGATCGCACCAAGCCCAATCCCGATCCGGAAAGCGCCGAGCAGATCGCGACGCTGGCCGAGAATGTGCGCGAATTCGGCATCGAATATTACAACGAGTTCGACAAGCGTCAGGGCATTGTCCATGTCATCGGCCCCGAGCAGGGCTTTACGCTGCCGGGCACGACGATCGTTTGCGGTGACAGCCACACCTCGACGCATGGCGCATTCGGCGCACTAGCGCATGGCATCGGCACGTCGGAAGTCGAGCACGTCCTGGCGACGCAGACGCTGATCCAGAAGAAGGCCAAGAACATGCGCGCCACCGTCGATGGCGTGCTGCCCGAGGGCGTCACCGGCAAGGACATCATCCTGGCCATCATCGGCGAGATCGGTACCGCCGGCGGCACCGGCTATGTGCTGGAATATGCCGGCGAGGCGATCCGTGCGCTGTCGATGGAAGGCCGCATGACGGTCTGCAACATGTCCATCGAAGGCGGCGCCCGCGCCGGCCTGATCGCACCTGACGAGAAGGCCTATGAATTCCTCAAGGGCCGTCCGATGTCGCCGAAGGGCGACATGTGGGAGCAGGCTATGCGCTACTGGGAAACGCTGCGCTCCGACGAAGGCGCGCATTTCGATCACGAGATTCGTCTCGACGCCGCCAAGCTGCCGCCCATCGTCACCTGGGGCACGTCGCCGGAAGACGTCATCTCGATCACCGGCAAAGTACCAAACCCCGCTGATATCGCCGACGAAGCCAAGCGTCTCTCCAAGGAGCGCGCACTGGCCTATATGGGCCTGACCGCAGGCACCAAGATCACCGATATCAAGCTGGATCGCGTCTTCATCGGCTCCTGCACCAATGGCCGCATCGAGGATCTGCGCGCCGCGGCCAAGGTCGTCGACGGCAAGACCGTCAACGGTCATGTCTCGGCGATGATCGTGCCGGGCTCGGGTCTGGTGAAGGAGCAGGCGGAAGCCGAAGGCCTCGACAAGATCTTCCTGAAAGCCGGCTTCGAATGGCGCGAGCCGGGCTGCTCCATGTGCCTGGCGATGAACCCGGACAAGCTGGCGCCGGAAGAGCGCTGCGCGGCGACCTCGAACCGCAACTTCGAGGGCCGTCAGGGCCACAAGGGCCGCACCCATCTGGTGTCGCCGGCAATGGCTGCTGCGGCTGCGATCGCGGGGCACTTCGTCGATATCCGCGAGTGGCACTGATTAACCCGGCTCGTCATTCCGGGGCAGGCCGGGCCGCTTAGCGGATCGGTATGCGCCCGGAATGAGTCCAGCTTCTTCGTCGCTGGGCATCAGCAGGTGATGAACACTTCAAGATTCCCCGCCACTCCAATTGGAGTGGCGGAGGTTCGCATTTCAGCGGCTACGCCGCTTTCATGCGCCCCGGAATGACAGTCGAAGCCATCCGGGCTACCTTTGCGCCATGCCGCGCATCGCTTCCAATCCCGTTGAAATCACCACCGCCGCCGCCCGCCGCATCTGGTTGCGCGCACAGCGGCTCGATGCCCGTGCGCCGTTCGGCGATGGCGCAGAGGCAGTGAAAGCAGCGGTTGCGCATCTCGGCTATGTGCAGATCGACACCATCCATGTGATCGAGCGCAGCCATCATCACATCCTGTTCTCGCGCATCCCCAACTACAAACGCGCGGATCTCAGGCAGGCACAGACGCACGACAAGAGCGTGTTCGAATACTGGACCCACGCGCTGGCCTATGTGCCGACCGATGACATCGGCTTCTTCGTACCGGATATGAAATACTATCGCCGTGAGGGCCATGGCTGGTTCGCATCGGTGACGCCGGCCGACAAGCGCAAGGTCATGCGGCTGGCGAAAGCCGGCCCGTTGTCGATCCGCGATATCGATGACGACGTCCTGCGCGAGAAGGATCACGAATGGGCCAGCCGCAAGCCGTCGAAGCGCGCATTGCAACTGGCGTTCTATGAGGGCTACCTCACGATCTCGGAACGGCAGGGCATGCTGAAGACCTATGACCTGCTGCTGCGGCATTTCGGTTGGGACAGGCTGCCGAAGCCGGCCACGTCAACGCAGAAATTAACTTACTTGCTGGATCGGGCGCTGCGGTCGCAGGGAATCGTCAGTCTGGATTCGATCTGTCATCTCGATGCGCCGAGCAAGGCCGGCATAGGCAAGCTGATCGATGCCCGCGTGCGCAAGGGCGAGTTGGTGGCCGTGACGCTCGATGGCGCCGGCAAGCAGGAACACTGGACGACGCCCGCAGCGCTCGAGGACACCAGCGAAGGCGAGCAGGGGCTGGTGCATGTGCTGTCGCCGTTCGATCCGCTGGTGATCCAGCGCAAGCGCACCAATTTGTTCTTCGGCCACGACCATCGTTTCGAGGCCTACGTTCCGAAGGAGAAACGCCAGCTCGGCTATTTCGCGCTGCCGGTGCTGGTGGACGACCAGATCGTCGCGGCCGTCGATCTCAAGACCGACCGGCAGAAGCGCAAACTGCTGATGCAGCAATGGAGCTGGGTCGGCGATGGCGCGAAGCCGAAGACGCCGCGCAAGGAATGGAAGCGGCGGATCGAGGAAGAGCTCGGGCGGTTCGAGGCGTTTCAGCTCGGGGAGTGAACGACCAGCACTCAGTCGTCATGGCCGGGCCAAGCCCGGCCATGACCGAGAGTGTGGAGCGTCGCTTCAGTCAAACCGGCCCATCTCACCAGTAGACGTGGAAGCGATGGTAATGCCGCCGGTAGTGCCAGTGGCGGTGATGCCAGGGGCGATAGCGGCAGATCTTCCGTGGGCCGTAATAGGTCCAGACGATCCGGCAGAAGCGGCGCGGTTGGTAGTAGCGCGGCCCGTAATAATAGGTCGGTCCGTAATAGCCGTAAAAACGTGGTCGGAAGTGGTGGCGATGACCGTAATAGCGCACCGGCGCGAAGTGACGGTAGCCGCCATGGAATACGGGCGCGCGCCGGAAGCCGCCGCCGACAAAGGCCGGGCCCGGGCGGAAACCGCCACCGCCGCGGAACGCAGGCGCTACGGCACGGAATCCTCCGCCGCCACCGCCGCCCCGAAACGCCGGCATGCCGCCGCCGTGAAATCCGCCGCCGCCTCCGCCATGGAAGGCGTGACCGCCACCGCCGCCACCGCCGCGGAAACCTCCCCCGCCACCGCCGCCGTGTCCACCGCGATGCTGAACCTGCATGAGCAGCGCGTCGCTCGCCTGCCTGGCTGTGGGTGCCGCGCCGGGATTGATCAGTGAGACTGCCCGCGCCGATGGTGTCAGCGACATCATCATCGTTGCGGCGGCAGCCACGCCAAGCGAGCGCGTCATGAATTGTCTGATCGCAAAACCTCGTTCGGCATTCAGGACAGGTTGTCGATTTTGAACATCTCTCATTGGAAACATCCTCCCTCGATCAGCGCATGGGACATCGTCCGCGCAAACCTGACGGCACAGGTCCCCACTTGCGCCAACGATATGTTTGCGCATGGTCGTGTCATGTGAGTTGTCGCACCTTGACCGAAAATTAAGGATGCTGATCTGAACGCGTCATGAATAACGCAGGCACGAGCCGCGCGGCACGCACAAAAAAACAGGCGCCGCAAAGGGCGCCTGTCGATGTCGTCTGGAGATGCTGGAATTTACCAGCGGCCGAAGCTGAAGCCGACACTGAGCGGGCCGCCGCCGAAACCGAAGCCCGGGCCATAACCATAGGCGCCGTAGGGATGATAACCGCCGTAATAGCCGTAGGGCCGGTAGCCGTATCCGCCATAGTAAGCAGGGCGGTAGGCATAGGGACGTCCGTAATAGGCGGGACCGTAATAGGAGCGGTACGGACGATAGCCGTATTCGTAGCCATAGCGCGGGCCGTAATAGCTGCGATACCCATAGTGCCGGTGGCCGTAGTGGCGATGTCCGAAGTGATGGCGATGGTGGACGTGACGATGACGCCGCTGCGCGCTGAAGTCCGTCGCTGTCGCCTTGTCGTCTGGCGCAGCCTTGTGTGTCGTCTGCGCGTCGGCCAATGCGGGGGCGCTCACAAATGCGCCGCCGAGTGAAAGTGTTGCAGCCATCATGGCTGCACCTATCCAGTTCTTCATGATCATTCCTTGCCTCGATCGCTTCTCATCGATCGTCTTCGTCGCCTTCACCCCATAACGCATATAGCTGCAATGATTTCCCGCGACAGACCGACGCGGTCAACATCCTGTTAAAGTAAACAGGCGCGCTTGGGCACGCCTGTTTGGACTTTGGAGAGAGTCTCAGTAACGCCCGCCGTGACGGCGCACGTGGTGCGGCCGGTGCCAGCCATGATGGCGGCGGACGTGATGCGGGCGATGCCAGCCGTGGTGACGGCGCATGCCGTGATGCGGGCGATAGCCGCGATTGTGGTGATGACGATACTGAACCTCAGTCGTCAGTTTCTCGCCGCCGCCCTGAACCGATGCAGCGATGCCGGGGCTGTTCAGCGAAACGGCGTTCGCCTGCTGCGTCGGCGCTGCGACGAACAGCAATCCTGCGATGGCGGCAAGGCCGAAAAACTTCTTCACGTTCATGTGTTCTCTCCTGAGTCTGCTGCGTTCATGTCGAGATGCAGCTTCACGAATGGATCATCGCCCATGCCGGCAACGCTAGGGTTTGAGAGGTGAACGCGATGTGAATGCGGCGTGAGCGATATGACGCGGCGGCGGACTGTCGCAGTTGTGGAACCAATGCGCCCGGTCGCGTCATCGTGAAGTGTGTCGCAAAACCAGTCCGCTGCAGGAGGTGTATCTCGATCATGCAATGATGGAGGCCATCATGATGCGTTTGATCTCGACGATCGTCCTCGTATCCGGCGGTCTGGATCTGTGGATCGAACGGGCGCAGGCGTCGCAGGGCCCCGGTGTGATGCATGGCACCGCCGGCACGACGACCCAGCTCGCCATGGCGATCATCGTCTATGGCGGCTCGGCGATGGTGATTGCGGCAGGTCTGATCGGTGCCGTACGGCAGCGCCGGATACGCGGTTAGTTTCTTGCCTTGCCGCGTTCTGTCAGTGCGAACCGGTACCCGCTTCGCTCGAAACGCTCTCGTTCAGCCGCGGCGCCAGTAGCAGTTCATCCGGGGCACGATCACGGTGCCGCTCGGGCGATATTCCTGCACCAGATTGGCGGTGCAGTCGCGCACGGCATTCGGGCCGGGATTGTAGCTCGGATAAACGCCGCGCTCATCGGGCGTGCGATAGATGCGGACGCGCGGGCGGGCACGGCGGGGCTGAACGTTGTCGCCGGATTGGGCGACCTGCATGGCCGTCTGCGCCTGTGCGGTGTCGGCCATGGGCAAGCCGCCGAGCGTAACCGCCAATCCCAGTGTTGCCATCATGATCCGCATCTTAACGCCCCAAACCGCCATAGGCATGATCCCGAAAAGTGGATGCCGATTTTCGCCGACAAACGGGTTCGTTTGTCGGGGGATCATGCTTCAAAGAACGCCGCAAAGTCTCCGATTGACGCCCGCCCGTCAACCGTTGGGACCGGACTGTAGCGGCGCATTGCCATGTCACGGGAATTGGCTAGACAGGGAAACATGTGGCACCAGGCAAAAGCACCCGATCTCGCGGAAATGGAGGACATGACCCATGCCATGCTCGCCCTTCTGCCGGAGGATTTCCGCAAGCTCTGCGCGGGCGTGATCATCCGGGTCGATGATTTCCCTACGGACGAGGTGCTGGAGGAGATGCAGGCCGAGACCGAATTCGACCTGCTCGGCCTGTTCCAGGGCGTCGGCCTGCCGTTCCAGAGCCACGATAACACTGGCCAGCTGCCCAACATGATCTGGCTGTATCGCCGGCCGATCCTGGATTACTGGGCAGAACACGACGAAACCCTCGGTCATATCGTCCGCCACGTGCTGATCCACGAGATCGGCCACCATTTCGGGCTCTCGGACGCCGATATGGAGGCGATCGAAGCGCAGGTGACTGACGAGGCTGCAGAAATGCCGCTTGGAGCGCCGCCCCGATCGGGCTAAAAAGCCCGCTCAATCGAGGACCTTTGCCATGGACAAGTTCACCACGCTGGAAGGCGTCGCGGCGCCGCTGAAGATCATCAATGTCGACACCGACATGATCATCCCGAAGCAGTATCTGAAGACCATCAAGCGCACCGGCCTCGGCAAGGGCCTGTTCTCGGAAGCGCGCTATCTCGATGACGGCAGCGAGAACCCGGATTTCGTCCTCAACAAGCCTGCCTATCGCAACGCCAAGATCATGGTGGCCGGCGACAATTTCGGCTGCGGTTCGTCGCGCGAACACGCGCCCTGGGCGCTGCTGGACTTCGGCATCCGCTGCGTGATCTCGACCTCGTTCGGCGACATCTTCTACAACAACTGCTTCAAGAACGGCGTGCTGCCGATCCGCGTCTCCCAGAAAGATCTCGATGCGCTGTTCGATGATGCCGAGCGCGGAGCCAATGCGACGATCACCATCGATCTGCCGAATCAGGAAATCCGCGGCCCCGATGGCGGCACGGTGAAGTTCGAGATCGATCCGTTCCGCAAGCACTGCCTGCTCAACGGTCTCGACGATATCGGCCTGACGATGGAGAAGAAGGCCTCCATCGACAGCTACGAAGCCAAGGCCAAGACCGCGCGCGCCTGGGCCTGATCTCATATCGGAAGGTGACGCGTGATTCCTGACGTCGTCACCTTTTGGGAGGGCCCGCTCGATGCGCTGCGCAGGCTGTGCCTAAGATCGCAGGTTGAGGCCGGCCACCGCGTCACCCTCTACAGTTTTGCGCCGATACCCGATCTGCCGGATGGCGTGAGCAATGCCGACGCGGAAGCCGTGTTGCCGCGGGCCTTCGCCGAGCGGCTGCGCCCGTCAGCTCCCAACGGTGCGTGGGTTGGCTGGACCCCGCTGCAATTCAGCGATTTCTTTCGCATCCGGCTGATGGCCGAAGGTCTTGGCCTCTGGCTCGATGCGGATGTGCTGCTGCTGAAGCCCATCGAGATCGATCCGGCAAAGCCTTATTTCGCCTGGGAGAAGCGACGTCAGCTCGGTAACTCGGTGCTGTATCTGCCGCCTGACGATCCGATCGTGGCGGCGTTCGAGGCGCTGATCAAGCAGGACGAGTTGACGCCCGACTGGATGTCACTGCGCCATCGCCTCACTTTCGCATGGCGCAAGCTGCGCGATCGTTCAAAGCGCGCCAGCGACGTCCGCGTTGCGATCTTCGGTCCGGCATCGCTGACGGCGCTGGCGAAACGCCACGGCTCCCAGCATCACGCGCTGCCGCGGAAGTCGTATTATTCCGTTCACGCGGAGCCGACGCTGTTCTTCGAGCCGTCAGATTTTGCGACGCTGGTTGGCGACCCCCAAATATTGGGCTTCCACATCTCCCCGAAGGGGCGCGGCAAGGACGCGCCGGTGCCGGGGAGCTTTTACGCGTGGGCGACGGAGCGGGTCGGCGCAGGTTAGTATCAGCCTTTGAATCTACAAATTTCGCGCAACGGCCCGCGGTATCCCTCCCCTTGCGGGGAGGGTCGGCCGAACCTGACGATGCGAAGCATCGTTCAGGTGGAGGCCGGGGTGGGGGTGCCACACGTGAGAGCATCGCCTGTGGCACCCCCACCCGTCGCGCTGCTCGCTGCGCTCGCAACGCGCCACCCTCCCCGCAAGGGGGAGGGTGAAGAAAGCGCGTCGTTGCTGACTGGTACTAGTTCCCCATCGCCGCGATCGCGTCCGAAATCGCGATCGTGCGTTTTGCCATGTCCGCATGCAGGCGCTCGACCATCTTGCCGTCGAGCTGGATCGCGCCGCGCTTGGCATTCTCGGGCTGCTCGAAGGCGGCGATGATGCGGCGGGCCTGGGCGACTTCGTCATCCGGTGGCGTGAACACCTTGTTGCAGGCTTCGATCTGGCTTGGATGGATCAGCGTCTTGCCGTCGAAGCCGATGTCGCGGCCCTGTTCGGCTTCGGCAATGAAGCCCTCGGTGTCGCTGAAATTGCTGTAGGGGCCATCGAGGATCTCGAGGCCGTACAGCCGGGTCGCCAGTACGCAATGGGTGATCATGCCAAGCATCGCGGCACGGCCGGGCATCATGCGGATGCGGGTCTCGCGGGCGATGTCGTTGGGGCCGAACACGAAACCGGCGAGGCGATTTTCCGAGTCCCTGGAGGCGGCCGCGAGTTCCTCTGCATGGAGGATCGCGCGCGAGGTCTCGATCATGGCCCAGACCTTGATCGACATGTCGGCGCCGATGTCGCTGAGGCGATCGGCCACTGCCGCGAGATCCTCGACGCTGGAAATCTTCGGCACCAGGATGCCGTCGGGCTTGGCCTTGCCGGCCATGGTGACGTCGTCGATCCACCACGGCGAATCCAGCGCATTGATGCGGATGATAACCTCGCGCTTGCCGAAGCCGCCGGCGGCCAGTGTCTGCGCGATAGCGTCGCGCGCCGTTCCCTTGGCGTCCGGTGCCACGGCGTCTTCGAGGTCGAGGATGATGCCGTCAGCGGCCACGGTACGGGCCTTCTCCAGCGCACGCGGATTCGAGCCGGGCATGAACAAATGGCTGCGGCGCGGACGGATCATGGCGTCATTTCCCTGTAATTATGGCCTGTTCGTTATTCAGGCATTCGCGATAACATTTCGGCACGCCGCCCGGAAGGCTTGTTCGCGCTGGCGTCCTATGGTTATCCGTGAGGACGTATGTTTGAGCGTGATCTCTCGACAAACGAACCCGCTTGTCGAGAAATCATGCTCCGAACGAGGCAGACCCATGACAGCATCATTTCCGAAGCAACTCATCGCCGGCTACCAGACCTTTACATCGGAGCGTTTGCCGACCGAACAATCGCGGTTCCGCGAATTATCGGAAAAGGGCCAGTCGCCGGAAGTGATGGTGATCGGCTGCTGCGACTCGCGGGTGTCGCCGGAGGTGATCTTCGACGCCAGCCCCGGCGAGCTGTTCGTGGTGCGGAACATCGCGAACCTCGTGCCGGTCTATCAGCCCGATGGCGGTGCACATGGCGTCTCGGCGGCGCTGGAATACGCGGTGCAAGTGTTGAAGGTGAAGCACATCGTGGTGCTCGGCCACGCGCAATGCGGCGGCATCCGCGCTTTCGTCGACAATGCGGCACCGCTATCGCCAGGCGACTTCATCGGTCGCTGGATGTCGATGTTCATCAAGCCCGACGAGAAGGTCGAGATCCGCGAGCACGAGGCGTTCCAGGATTTCGTCACCCGTATCGAAAAGGCCGCTGTATTCCGCAGCCTTGAGAACCTGATGACGTTCCCCTTCGTGAGCAGCAAGGTCGCGAAGGGCGAACTCGAATTGCACGGCGCCTATTTCGGTGTGGCAGTCGGTTCGCTGTCAGTGCTGGATAAGGTCGCGAAAGAGTTTCGGCCGGTCGCCTGAGGCAATCGTCGCGGCCTGCGCTCAAACAAAAAAGCCGGATGCAAAGCATCCGGCTTTTGATTGTTTGGGATCGAAAATCCGCTTACGCGGCCTTCTTCTTTGCCGTGATCAGCTTGCGGTTGATCAGGCATTCCGCGATCTGCACGGCGTTGAGCGCCGCACCCTTGCGGAGATTGTCCGACACGCACCACAGTACGAGACCGTTATCGACCGTCGCATCCGTGCGGATACGGCTGATATAGGTGGCGTCTTCGCCTGCGGCTTCATAGGGCGTCACGTAGCCGCCGGGTTCGCGCTTGTCGATCACGAGGCAGCCTGGCGCATTGCGCAGGATATCGCGGGCTTCATCTTCCGAGATCGGATTCTCGAATTCGATGTTGACCGCTTCCGAGTGGCCGACGAACACCGGCACGCGCACGCAGGTCGCGGACATTTTGATTTTGGGATCAAGAATCTTCTTGGTCTCCATCATCATCTTCCACTCTTCCTTGGTGTAGCCGTCCTCCATGAACACGTCGATCTGCGGGATGACGTTGAAGGCGATACGCTTCGGGAACTTGTTATTGACCAGCTCGGAGTTGGTGTAGACGGCCTTGGTCTGCGAGAACAACTCGTCCATCGCATCCTTGCCGGCGCCCGACACCGACTGATAGGTCGAGACGACGACGCGCTTGATCGTTGCCCTGTCGTGCAGCGGCTTCAGCGCCACCACGAGCTGCGCCGTCGAGCAGTTCGGGTTGGCGATGATGTTCTTCTTGGCGAAGCCATCAACGGCCGAGGCATTCACTTCCGGCACGATCAACGGCACGTCCGGGTCCATGCGCCAGGTCGACGAGTTGTCGATCACGACGGCACCGGCAGCGCCGATCTTCGGCGACCATTCCTTGGACACGGCTCCGCCGGCCGACATCAGGCAGATGTCGACGTCGCTGAAGTCATAGGTCGCGAGGTCTTTGCATTTCAGGGTCCTGTCGCCGAAGGAAACCTCAACGCCCATGCTGCGGCGGGACGCAAGCGCCACGACCTCGTCAGCGGGGAATTTACGTTCGTCCAGAATGCTGAGCATTTCACGCCCGACATTGCCGGTCGCTCCGACCAGCGCGACTTTGTAACCCATCGTTCACTCTCCGAAGAAAAATGCTTCACCCCCGCCTATCGCGGAAAGGGAAGAGCCGCGCTTCTATGCGAGAAACGTCGCAAAGACAACGTCCTAAGCGTGTTTGCGTGTGTTGATGCGTTCAATTTTGGTCCCGCGCTACCCAAAATCCCGCAATGTCCATCCGGCCCTGCACACCCTCGCCGACGACTGCGGTGCCATCGCCGTGCGTCTGCTCGCCTATATGGGAGCGCTGGCACTGGTTGTCATGGCCGCAGTTACCGTTTTCGACGGATTGGAATTCGACCTCAGCAGCGAACCGGTCGCCAAAGCCGGTTGGAGCGTCGCCAGCCGTTCCCATCCAGCCTTTGCTGTCAGTCAGTTTGATTCATCAGGTAAAACAGTCTCTTACGAGATATTGAGACACCCCGACGGCGGCCGGAAGGATGTCCTGCGCTGGTCGTCGCCTGGAGAGCCACCTGTGGCCGAACTGGAATTGTATCGCCCCGGCGCTGAAGCTGACCGGGCAGGTGTGGTGGTGGCGGCGGATATCGCGCGCCGGATGGACACCGGAGGCGTTTGGGAAGTAGGGGGCGAGGGCATCATCGACAGCAAATTCGGGCCGGTCGCCCTGGTGGGCTTTGCCGACCGGTTGAAGGACGGCAAGCGCTGCCTTGGCTTCATGAAGATGCTGGATGCCTCCAATCTCCGGATTTCCGGCTGGTCATGCCAGGGCGACGGCCTGCCGGCGCGGCGGGCGGCTATCGCCTGTACGCTGAACCGGCTGGTGCTGCTGACCGCCAGCAACGAACCCCGGCTGCAGGAGGCCTTTGCCCAGGCCGAGCTGAAGCGGGCCGGCTGCATCAGCGGCGCGGCGCTGTCGGCGACGTCGGCCGATTGGGTCACCGGCGCCCAGAACCCGCCGCTGCGCGGCAGCCTGTGACCTCTTCGTGATGGGCAGGACCAAGACCTTGGATTACATGCAACATTCGGCCATACCGCGCATTATATCGGCGACTGTGGCCGGATAGACCTTGTGGCCGGATACCCCGGCCAGCTAAATTGACCGTAAATCGGATTTGCCGACTCGTCTGAAGACTGCCGATCTTCCGACTGCCGATATTCTGACCGCAATGAGGACCTGATGACCCTGAAATTCCCCGCCGCGAAAACTCTCGCCATGTTGTTCGCGACGGTTGCCGTCATCGCGACCGCCGTTGCCGCCTCGCCGGCCGATGCCGCCACCAAGAAGAAGGTCCGTGTTTCTGACCGTGACGCTGTTTATGGCGCGCGCGGCCCGAACGTGTCCTATCAGCAGGGCCGCACCCGCGTTTACGTGACGCGTCGCTCCTGGCTCGATGCCGGCGTCGAAGTGCTTCCGGGCGATCGCAAATTCACCGATTACGCCTACCCGCCCGGCTACTCCTTCGCCCGCGATAACAACAACCGTTCGCTGGACCGCAGCCCGCTCAATTCGCAGTGGGATCTCGGCGGCTATCCCGAGCGCTTCCCGCTCTACTGAGCGCAGCGATATCTGAATACGAAAATGCCCGGCTTAGCCGGGCATTTTTTGTTTGGGGGAGGTTCGAGCGCCGCTCAAGCGTGCAGTGCCTGCAGTTCCGTCAGCATCGCTTCGCCCATGCCTGACGTGCTCACCACCGTCGAGCCCTCGGACTTGATATCAGCGGTGCGCAGGCCCTTGGCAAGGACGGCGGCGATGGCCTGGTCGACCTTGTCGGCCAACTCACCCATCTCCAGCGAATAGCGCAGCGCCATGCCGAAGGAGGCGATCATGGCCAGCGGATTGGCCATGCCCTTGCCGGCAATGTCTGGCGCCGAGCCATGCACGGGCTCATACATCGCCTTGCGCTTTTGGGTCTTGGTATCGACTTCGCCGAGCGAGGCCGAGGGCAGCATGCCAAGCGAGCCTGTCAGCATCGCTGCGATGTCGGAGAGCATGTCGCCGAACAGATTGTCGGTGACGATGACGTCGAATTGCTTCGGCCACTTCACCAGATTCATGCCACCGGAATCGGCGAGCTGATGTTCGAGCGTGACATCCTTGTATTCGCGGCCATGGACCTGCGTCACGACCTCGTTCCACAACACGCCGGATTTCATGACGTTGCGCTTCTCCATCGACGTCACCTTGTTCTGGCGCTTGCGGGCCAGATCGAAAGCGACGCGCGCGATGCGCTCGATTTCATAGGTGTCGTAGACCTGCGTATCGACGGCGCGCTTCTGGCCGTTGCCGAGATCGGTGATGGTCTTCGGCTCGCCGAAATAGACGCCGCCGGTGAGTTCGCGCACGATCATGATGTCGAGGCCTTCGACGACCTCGCGCTTCAGGCTCGATGATTCCGCCAGCGCCGGATAGCAAACCGCAGGGCGCAGATTGGCAAACAGGCCGAGATCCTTGCGCAGGCGCAGCAGGCCGGCCTCGGGCCGATGCTCGTAAGGTACATTGTCCCACTTCGGGCCACCAACGGCGCCGAAGATGATGGCATCGGCCGCATCCGCCTTGGCCATGGTGGCATCGGTGATGGGGAGCTTGTCGGCATCATAGGCGGCGCCGCCAACCAGGCCGTTCTCGATCGTGAACCTGGCGATGCCCTGGGCATCGATCCAGTCGATCAGGCGCTTCACTTCGGCCATCACTTCGGGGCCGATGCCGTCGCCGGGGAGAAGAAGCAATTTGTGCGTTGCCATAATCAAGTGCCCTTGCAATCCGTTATTGATTGCCGCGAGTGCTAGGACGTCATTGCAGGAATGGCAAGACAGTGTTGCCGAAGGGATGATTGCGGCTTCCGTGAAACCTGCGACATTGCCGGCGCAGCGGAGATCCCCGTGACGTCACCTGTGCCTTCCCCGATGCGCCGTAACCCGGCGTTGCTGATTCTCGTCCTGTCGCTCGCACCGGCCATCGGGCTTGGAATCGGCCGCTTCGCCTATTCGCTGGTGTTGCCCGATATGCGCGACAGCCTGCAGTGGTCGTATTCGGCTGCGGGCTTCATGAATACCGTCAATGCTGCCGGCTATCTCGCCGGCGCACTGGTCGCGGCCGGGCTCGGCAGGCGCTTCGGTCTGCTCGCAGTGATTCAGGGCGGCACGGTGGCCTGCGTGATGTCGCTCATCGTTTGCGGCGTCACTGCAGATTTTACATTGCTGAGTATCGCGCGACTGGTCACGGGCTTTGGCGCGGCGATTTCCTTTGTCGCCGGCGGCGCGCTCGCCGCGACCATCGGCCTCGCTTATCCCGAACGCTCATCCTATCTGCTGAGTCTGTTTTATGCGGGACCCGGCATGGGCATCCTGCTGTCGGGTCTGATCGCGCCGTTCGTGCTGCAGGGCTTCGGCGCCGGCTCGTGGTGGATCGTCTGGCTCATCCTCGGGCTCGTGTCGGTCGTGATCGGCCTTCCGTTGCTACGCCCGCGCGTCGATGCATCCGATGACAAGTCAAAGGTCGACGAAGCGCCGCTCGCGCTCCGTCCGATGTGGATCTACCTCATTGCCTATTTCCTGTTTGGCGCCGGCTACATTGCCTACATGACATTCATGATCGCCTATGTGCGTGATGGCGGAGGCAGCGCCGTGGCCCAGAGCGCGTTCTGGTGTCTGATCGGGGTCAGCTCGTTTGCTTCGCCCTGGCTCTGGCGCGGCGTGCTCGCGCGGGGCCGGAGCGGCCGTGCGATGGCAATCATTCTTGGTACAAATGCGGTGGGCGCCGCAATGCCGCTGCTGGGGCATTCGCCTGTCGTGCTTGGCATCTCCGCCGCAGTCTTCGGCGTCGCATTTTTTGCGGTGGTTGCGGCAACCACGGCCTTCGTGCGCTTCAACTATCCTCGCGCGGCATGGTCGAAGGCTATCGCGGCCGTGACGATTGTGTTCGGCATCGGCCAGACTCTGGGCCCGATCGCGGTGGGGGCCATTACGGATGCGACGGGAAGTCTGACGTCGGCGCTGGTGGTCTCGGCAGCCACGCTTGCGATTGGCGCTGCAATGTCAATGTTCCAGAAGCCGATCAGCTCCCGCTGAAATCGTTATAGCCCTGATCTTCCCAGTAGCCGCCCTTGTAGTCGTTGGTGACTTCCATCGCGATGACGTATTTCGGATTCTTGAAACCGAGCTTGGTCGGCACGCGGATCTTCATCGGAAAGCCATAGGCTCGCGGCAGGAGCTGGTTGTCGAACTTGAAAGTCATCTGCGTTTGCGGATGCATCGCCGTGGGCATGTCGAGCGAGGTCGCATAATCCTCGGCGCAGCGGAAATGGATCCATTTCGCATTGGTGTCTGCACCAACCAGTTTGAGGAAATCGCGCAGCGGCGTGCCCTGCCAGGAGCCGATGGCGCTCCAGCCCTCGACGCAGATGTGGCGGGTGATCTGCGACACTTCCGGTAGCTTGTGCAGTTCGTCCAGTGTCCAGGACTTCTTGTTCTGCACCAGACCGGAGACTTCGAGTTTCCACGTGTTGCCGTCCACGTTTGGCGCGTCGTCCTCCGCGTAGAAGGCGTTGAACGGAAATGGACGCTTGATGTCCTTCTCGGAATAGGTCGGTGCCAGCGTATTCGGATTGAAGATCTTGGCCTGCACCATGTCGTTGAACTTCGACATATGTGTCAGCAGGTTCTCGGCCGATAGGCTGTCGCTCACGTCGCAACCGGTGAGCAGTGTCAGCGCGCCGAAGCTTGCACCCGACGCGATGAAGCGGCGGCGCGACAGGTCGGGCATCAATTTCGTGGCGTCCTTGACGAGGAGGTCCTTGTCGACGCCGGGAATGATGAGTGAGCGGATTTTCCGGATCATGGTCGTGCTCCTCAGCGCCCGATAATCATCGCACGCAGGCTCTTCGGCACGATCAGGGCCAGAGCGACGTGGATGACGAGGAAGCCCACGATGGCTGCCATCATGAAGAAGTGCACATAGCGCGCGGTGTCGTAGCCGCCGAACACAGCGGTGAGGTAATGGAACTGAACCGGCTTCCAGATCGCGAGGCCCGACAGGACGATCAGAATGCCGACCACGATAATCCCGGTGTAGAGCAGCTTCTGCACCTGATTATATTTGGTGAGGTCCTCATGGGAAAGCTTGCCGGTCAGCGCGGCTTTGGTGTCGTCGAGCACGCCTTTTGCCGAGATCGGCAAAAGCTTCTTGCGGAAGCGCCCGGTAACGATGCCGAGGGTGAGATAGACGAGGCCGTTGATCACCAGCAGCCACATGGCGGCGAGGTGCCACATGATGCCGCCGCCGAGCCAACCACCCAGCGTAATGGACGATGAGAATGTGAAATTGAACAGCGGCGACGCATTATAGATCTGCCAGCCCGACATGATCATCAGCACGATCGCGACGGCGTTGATCCAGTGCACGACGCGCACCCAGGCGGGCTGGATTACCTTGGTATTCGTAACCTTGGTTGCGGCGCGGTCGCCGGCGGCTGTGATGCTCGACATAGGCATATCCTGGGCTGAGCGGTGGTTCGACGATGCTCGGTGACGCACGTTGTTATCAGTTATACGGCATAACCGGTCGTTCGTTACGGCGGCTCTTGTAACAACCCCGGTCTGGCCGGCTCATACCGATCACAAAAAAGCGAGCCGGGTTGCCCCGGCTCGCTCCTGTTGCGCCCGTGGGACGCACGCGCATCCTGTGGGGGAAGTCAGGATGCGCGAACGTCGTCGCGCAGAGGCCTGAACTCAGGCCTGGCCATTAGGCCTTCGGCATCAACACGGTATCGACGACGTGAATGACGCCGTTTGACTGGTTGACGTCCGGGATGGTTACGGTCGAGGAACCGCCCTTGGCGTCGACGATCATGACCTTGCCGCCAGAAGCCTTCACGGTCAGCTCTTCGCCCTCCACGGTCTTCAGCTTCTGGCCGTCCTTGAGGTCGGCGGCGTTCAGCTTGCCCGGTACCACATGGTAGGTCAGGATCTTGGTCAGGGTCGCCTTGCTCTCAGGCTTCACCAGCGTGTCGACGGTGCCGGCTGGCAGCTTGCCGAAAGCGGCATTGGTTGGTGCGAACACTGTGAACGGGCCCTTGCTGGAGAGCGTATCAACCAGACCGGCGGCCTTCACGGCGGCGACCAGCGTGGTGTGGTCCTTGGAGTTAACGGCGTTCTCGACGATGTTCTTCGAGGGGTACATCGGTGCGCCGCCGACCATCACGGTCTTCTCGCCCGACATTTCGCTTTTCATCATCTTCTTGTCTTCGGCCTGCGCGGGGGCAAGCACGGCGCCAGTGATGGCGAGGGTGCTGAATGCGACGGCCGACAGAAGTGCAATGCGTTTGGACATGGATCGTCTCCCGAGTGATGTGAGTGACCAGCGATCTCGCTGGTGCGATGAATGGCATCAACCGCAGCAATCCCCTGGAGGCCAGATTGCGCCGTCGATGTCCGAGCTACGCGAGGCCTCGGGGCCAGTTTCAGGCTATATTTTTTGTTGCCGTTGAAACTTTTGCGGGCGCATCCCGTTCGCGCGAGGCAATGATGAGATCGATGCATCGCGTTTGATACAATCAAGCGCGGAAATCGCGGCGGATGGCGCGACCTGCGTCCCCATGGGGGGATGCGTTGCCTAGATATGGCCATTCTTGCTAAGGAACGGGATAAATTGACGCGATCGTCAGGCTCGCTGCACCGATCGCTCCCGCACTCCTGCACCGCGTGACCTTGCCATGAACGCCAACCTGTTTTCTCGCCTGTTCGACAAACTCGACGATGCCTCGCGTCTCGCCATCGAGACGCCCGAGGGCAAGCATATCAGCTATGGCGATCTGATCGCGCTGGCGGGCCAGATGGCCAATGTTCTGGTCGCCCGCGGTGTCAAGCCCGGTGACCGCGTCGCGGCGCAGACCGAGAAGTCTGTGCCTGGTCTGGTGCTGTATCTGGCGACCGTGCGTGCCGGCGCAGTCTATCTGCCGCTCAACACCGCCTATACGCTCAACGAACTCGATTACTTCATTACCGATGCCGAGCCGTCGCTGGTGGTGTGCGATCCCTCCAAGGCGGAAGGCTTCGCCGCGATTGCGGCCAGGGTCGCTGCGAAAGTCGAGACGTTGGGTGCCGACGGCAAGGGCTCGCTGACCGATGCGGCGGCCAAGGAAAAGCCGGACTTCCAGACCGTGGAGCGCAAGAACGAGGATCTCGCCGCGATCCTCTATACGTCGGGCACCACCGGCCGTTCCAAGGGCGCGATGCTGAGCCACGACAATCTGGCCTCGAACTCGCTGAGCCTCGTCGAATACTGGCGTTTCACCAGGGACGATGTGCTGATCCACGCGCTGCCGATCTATCACACGCATGGTCTGTTCGTGGCCAGCAACGTGACGCTGTTTGCGCGGGCATCGATGATCTTCCTGCCGAGGCTCGATCCGGAACTCATCATCAAGCTGATGGCCCGGGCCACCGTGCTGATGGGCGTGCCGACCTTCTATACCCGCCTGTTGCAGTCGCCGAACCTGACGAAGGAGACTTGCAGCCACATGCGGCTGTTCATCTCCGGCTCCGCGCCGCTGCTGGCCGATACCCATCGCGAATGGTTCGCGCGGACCGGCCACGCCGTGCTGGAGCGCTACGGCATGACCGAAACCAATATGAACACCTCGAACCCCTATGACGGCGAGCGGGTGCCCGGCGCCGTGGGCTTTCCGCTGCCCGGCGTCTCCGTGCGCGTCACCGATCCGGAGACCGGTAAGGAATTCGAGCGCGACACCATCGGCATGATCGAGGTGAAAGGGCCGAACGTGTTCCTGGGCTATTGGCGGATGCCGGAAAAGACCAAGGCGGAATTCCGTGACGATGGCTTCTTCATCACCGGCGACCTCGGCAAGATCGACGCCAAGGGCTACGTCCACATTCTCGGTCGCGGCAAGGATCTGGTGATCTCCGGCGGCTTCAACGTCTATCCGAAGGAAATCGAGAGCGAGATCGACGCGATGCCGGGCGTGGTTGAGTCCGCCGTGATCGGCGTGCCGCATGCGGATTTCGGCGAGGGCGTCACCGCCGTGGTCGTGAGCGACAAGAAGACCGCGATCGACGAGGCCTCCGTGCTCAAAGCGCTGGAGGGCCAGATCGCCAAGTTCAAGATGCCGAAGCGAGTGATCTTCGTCGATGACCTGCCGCGCAACACCATGGGCAAGGTGCAGAAGAACGTGCTGCGCGACACCTATGGGAAGCTTTACGCGAAGTAAGATGAGGCACTGACGGTGCCTCATACGCAGTTGTCGTCCCCGACCGGGCGGGGACGACATTGAGCCTGGATGCTAAACCTTCCGTTCCACGTCTCTCCCCAACCAGGCATACAGCGCCGGCAACACCAGCAGCGTGAGCAACGTCGCCGTGATCAGTCCACCGATCACCACGGTGGCAATCGGTCGTTGCACCTCGGCGCCGGTACCCGTCGCCAGCGCCATCGGCACGAAGCCGAGTGATGCCACCAGCGCCGTCATTGCTACCGGCCGTAGCCGCGTCAGCGCGCCTTCCGAAATCGCCTGCAATCTGTCGCGGCCTTCGGCTATCAGCTGCTTGATATAGGTCAGCATCACCAGTCCGTTCAGCACAGCGATGCCCGACAAAGCGATGAACCCCACGGCCGCCGATACTGAAAACGGCATGCCGCGTAACCACAGCGCCAACACGCCACCGGTCAATGCCAGCGGGACGGCGCTGAACACGAGCAGGGCGTCGCGCGCGGATCCCAGGGCGCTCATCAGCAGCAGGAAGATCAGGACGAAACAGGCGGGAACCACGAGGCTCAGTCGCTGGCGCGCGGCCGCGAGATTCTCGAACTGCCCACCCCATGTCATCCAGTATCCGGCAGGCAGCTTCACCTGTGCATCGATCGCGGCGCGCGCGTCGCTTGCCACTGAGGCGATGTCGCGATCCCTGACATTGGCCGTGACGACCATGCGCCGTTTGCCGTCTTCGCGGCTGATCTGGTTTGGCCCCTCGCTGAAGTTGAACCTGGCGATCTGTCCGAGTGGAATGGTCGGCGCCAGGATCGCGGTGGATGGCAGTGAGACCGGCAGGTTCTTCAGCGCGTCGACGTCGCTTCGAACGTCGTCCGGCAGCCGCACCACGATCTCGAAGCGGCGGTCGCCCTCGAAGACGAGCCCGGCGTCGCGGCCGCCGATGGCTGTGCCGATCACCTCCTGCACGGTGGACAGGCTGAGCCCGCGCCGCGCGATTTCGGCCTTGTCGACCGCAATATCAAGCACCGAGAGGCCGCCGGCCTGCTCGACCTTGACGTCCACGGCGCCTTTGGTGGTGCGCAGGATCGCCGCTACCTGATTGGCGGACTGCAGCAGCGGCTCGAATTCATCGCCGAAGATCTTGATGGCGAGATCGCCGCGGACGCCTGCGATCAATTCGTTGAAGCGCATCTGGATCGGCTGGGTGAATTCATACTGGTTGCCGGGAAGTTGTTCGACAGCGGCCTCGATCTGCCTGAGCAGTGCTTCCTTCGTCAGTTTCGGATCGGGCCACTGCGCCTGCGGTTTGAGGATGATGAAGGTGTCGGAGGCATTTGGTGGCATCGGGTCCGAGGCCATCTCTGCCGTACCGGTCTTGGAAAAGACCAGGGCAACCTGCGGCATCGACAGGATGGTACGTTCGACATCCAGCTGCATCGCCTGCGATTGTGGCAGACCGGTCGAAGGAATACGCAGGGCATGCATGGCAAGATTCTTCTCGTCGAGTGTCGGCGTGAATTCCTGCCCGAGCCGGGTGAAGATCAGCAGGGCGACCGCAAACAGCACGATGGCGCCGGCAATCGCGGCCAGCGGACGACGAATGGTCCGCGTGAGCGCGGGCGCATAGATCCGCTTCAGCCAGCGCACGGCAGCATTGTCGCCCTCGCTGACGCGGCCGCTGACGAGAATGGCGATCATCGCCGGCACGAAGGTCAGCGACAGCACGAAGGCCGATGCGAGTGCCAGTAGCACAGTCAATGCCATCGGCTGGAACATCTTACCTTCGACACCGCTGAAGGTCAGCAGCGGCACATAGACCAGCATGATGATAGCCTGGCCATAGACGCTGGGCTTGATCATCTCCTCGGCGGATTGCTGCACGGTTTGCAGTCGCTCGTTCAACGTGAGCGTGCGTCCGGTGGCATGTTGACGCTCGGCGAGATGGCGCAAGGCATTCTCGGCGATGATGACCGCGCCATCGACGATCAGTCCGAAATCCAGCGCGCCGAGACTCATCAGATTGGCGCTGATTTGCCCCCGCAGCATGCCAGTGGCGGTCATCAGCATGGCGACCGGAATTACCAGCGCAGCAATCAGCGCGGCGCGGAAGTTGCCGAGCAGCAGGAACAGCACCGCGATCACCAGCAGGGCCCCTTCGCCAAGATTGGTCGCCACGGTCCTCAACGTGGCGTCGACCAGCGTGGTGCGATCCAGCACGGTGGTGACGACAATGCCTGCTGGCAGTGTGCGGCGAACCTGATCGAGCTTCGCATCCACGGCCTTGGCGACCGTGCGGCTGTTGCTGCCAACCAGCATCAGTGCGGTCCCGATCACTGCCTCATGGCCGTTCACGCTCGCGCTACCTGTGCGAATCTCGCCGCCAATGGCGACGTCGGCGATATCGCTGATACGAACAGGCGTGGCTGCGCGGGTGCTGACCACGACATTGCGGATATCGTCGATGGTTTCCAGCCGCCCGCCGGATCGCACCGCGATGCCTTCGCCGTTGCGCTCGATGACGCTGGCGCCGCGGCTCACATTGTTGGCCTCGATGGCACGGGTGATGTCGCCGAACGACAGGCCGAGGCCGACGAGTTTCATCGCATCGGGCCGGATCTGGAATTGCTTGGCATAGCCGCCGATGGAATCGACACCGGCAACGCCTGGTACGCCACGGATCTGCGGTTTGACGATCCAGTCCTGCACCGTGCGCAGATATGCTGCGCGCGCGACGTCGGTGGTCAGGCGCTCGCCCTCCGGCGTGACATAGACGCCATTGTCCGATGGCGCGAAGTCGATGGACCACATATAGATTTCGCCAAGGCCGGTGGAGATAGCCCCCATCTTCGGATCGGCTCCCGGCGGCAGGCTGGAGCGTAGTTCGATCAGGCGCTCATTGACCTGCTGACGCGCGAAATAGACGTCGGTGGCTTCGCTGAAAATGGCGGTCACCTGCGAGAAGCCGTTGCGAGACAGCGAGCGCGTGCTCTCCAATCCCGCGATGCCGGCCAGCGCCGTCTCGATCGGGAAGGTGACCTGCTTTTCGATCTCGGCCGGCGACAATGCTGGCGCGACCGTATTCACCTGCACCTGCTTGTTGGTGATATCCGGCACCGCATCGATAGGCAGCCCGACGAGCGACCATGCGCCGACCAGCATGACGACAAGTGTGAGCAGCACGACCGTCCAGCGACGCTGGATCGACAGCGCGAGAATGCGACTGATCATGTCCGCCCCTAGTGCTGGTGCTCGACCGCGGCCTTGCCGAGATCAGCCTTCAGAACGAATGTATTGGCGACGGCGATGCGCTCACCTGGCTTGAGACCGGCGATGATTTCCGCCACACGGCTGTCCTGCCGGCCCAGCGTGACCTTGCGGGCTTCGAAGCCGTCATCGGTGCGCACGAACACCACATCGTTGCGCTCAAGCGTCTGCAAGGCCGACTTCGGCACGACGACAGTGGCGGCCGCTTGATCGACCGGGATCTCCGCCGTGACGAATGCGCCCGGCCGCCATCGGCGTTCGATATTGTCGACCACCGCGACGACGCGCGCATTACGCGTGTCCTTGTCGAGCAGCGGGCTGATGAACATGATCGTCGCCGGGGATGGTGCGGAATGACCCGAGGCAATGGTCATGCGCTGGCCCTCGCGGATGTCGCTGAGGTCGTTCGGTCCAATGGCGAGTTCGGCCCAGACCGTTGTGAGATCGACGATCACGAACAGTTCGCTCTCCTGTCCCTCGCGACCGACCAGTGCGCCCAGTTCGACGCGGCGTTCGGCCACCCGGCCAGAGATGGGGGCGCGCACTTCCTGTCGGCGCAGCGTTTCCACCGGCTGCTGCGGCAAGGTCTCGATCTGCTCGCTGTTGAGACTCAAGGCGAACAGCTTCTGTCGTGCGACCTCCAGCTTGACGCGGGAGTCCTCAAAAGTCGTCCGCGCGCGCAGGAAGTCATTTTCGCTCATGACCTTGCCGTCCCACAGGGTCTGGGCGCGGTTGAACAGCGTTCGCTGCAAATCGGACACCAGGCGAGCGGCGAGATATTCGCTCTTGGCGTCGGCGACCTCGCGGCTTTCAATGACTGCGACCACTTCACCGGCCGTGACGGCATCGCCGATCTGCTTCCGCAACTCGGTGACCGTGCCGAGCAGCCGCACGGCGACACGAGCGATGTGATTACCGCTGGGCACGATCGAGCCCGGCGCTGCGATGCGCCGGCCGAGCGAGCCGCCATGCACGCCCGCAACGGCAAACTTGCCGGCCTCGACCTGCTGCGCGCTGAGCTTCACCACGGCCTCGTCATGCTTCTCAATTGTCGCGGGAGGCTTGTCCTCATGCGCGACAGCGAATGATGTGGCGCCGAGCAAGAGCCCGGCTGCCAGCAATCCAGTTCTGATCATTGTCATAAATCCCGCACCGAGCGCCGTCGCGCCCGTGCTCACCAACCAAATGTGCATGCAGCGTTGCTGCCGCGTCGTCTCGTGTGCACGCAACGACGGACAGCATGAGCGGCTTCAGCGAGCCGTGTGGATGCTCAGATGCGGGGTGGTTTGAACAGCGGAAGACCGTCGCTCGCCGCGGGGATCGGATCGCCGGCGATGACGAGTGTCTGCGGGTTGATATCGGCGGGTGAATTCACCGCAGCCGAAACTTGAGCGGTGATATGCGAAAGGCAGTGACCGCTATGACTGGGCAATTGCTGATCGGGGGCATCCGGCGTGTCACCGCTGTCGTGGCTGATGCTTACGTCGTGCGTGCCGGCAAAGGCCATACCACAACCGGCGCAATGGATCATCGACAGCATCAGACCGAGGGTCAGCATGACAACAAACGGCATGCGTCGCAGACGGCCCCAGAGCCCTGCGTCATCAGCCATGATGGTATCTGCCTTGATCATCAAGCCCTAGATAACATGGTTCGGCGCCAGCGCACATGTCGAATTCGGATCGTATTCGATCTGAATTGTCGCATGTTCGATGCCGAAATCGCGTTGGAGCCTTTGCGCGATGTCCATCAGATACGCATCGCCGGGATGGCCCGCGGGCATCACCATGTGGCAGGTCAGGGCGACTTCGGTGGTGCTCATCGGCCAGATATGCAGATCATGCACCTGCGTCACGCCTGAACATTGTTCGAGGTAGTCGCGCACGGCGACGGGATCGATGCCCCGCGGCACGGCAGCCAGCGACATTGCGGTCGAGTCGCGCAGCAGGCTCCATGTTCCCCAGACGATCAGCACGCAGATCACGAGGCTGGTAACGGCATCGATCCACAGCCAGCCGGTGAACATGATCACGATAGCGGCGATCACGACGCCGACCGAAACCGCAGCATCAGCGACCATATGCAGATAGGCGCCGCGAATGTTGAGATCGCTGTTGCGGCCGGAGGCGAACAGCCAGGCGGTGATGCCGTTAACGGCGATGCCGATGGTGGCAACCACGATCACGGTGATCTCGGTGACCGGCTCCGGATTGAACAGCCGCAGCACGGCTTCCCAGGCGATGGCGCCAACGGCGACCAGGAGGAACACCGCATTGAAGAGCGCCGCCAGGATCGAGGAGCCGCGCAGGCCGTAAGTGAAGCGCGGCGTCGGAGCGCGCTTCGACAGCACTGCCGCAGTCCACGCGGCGATCAGCCCGAGCACGTCCGAGAGATTGTGCCCGGCATCGGCAACCAGCGCCATCGAACCGCTGGCATAGCCATAGATGGCTTCGATGACGACGAAGACAGTATTGAGGCTGATGCCGATGGCGAAGGCCATGCCGAAACTCGCGGGCGCGTGGACATGTCCGCCGGGGCCGTGCGCATGGCCGGTGTGGTCGTCATGATCATGCGCGTGATCGTGCTGATGTGCGTGAGCCATGGGTCATCCATAGCAAGCCTGCATGTGGATACTATTACGGATAGTATTACGCCGGACTTGTAACCCCGATAAGCGAAGCGATATCCCGGCGGGCGCTTCAACCGGCGCGACATTTCCGCGTTTCGCTGCGCTCATGCGGGCTACAGCTCATATGAGAGCAATGACAAAACGACTGCCGACGATGAATAGATAAATTCCAAACGCCATTTCCAGCGCGCGTTTTGACATCGCATGCGCCGCCTTCACGCCGAGCGGTGCGACCAGCAGGCTGGTGGGCATCACCAGCAGCGCACCGATCAGCGACACATAGCCGACAGCAAAGGGGATCTGCAGCGCTGCGACATCGGGAAAGCGCGTGGCGGCCGGCCAGCCGGCATAGATGTAGCCGATGGCGCCGGGGATCGAGATCAGCACTGCGAGTGCAGAAGACGTCGCCACCGCCTGATGGATTGGGCGACCGTAAAAGGTCATCAGCAGGTTCGAGAACAATCCGCCGCCGATGCCCATCAGCGTGGAGAGCAGACCGACGAAGAAGCCGTAGATCTTCATCAGTGGGCCATCGGGCAGGTCGTCACCGAGCTTCCAGCCGTCACGCGCGAGCAGCAGTCGTGCCGCAGCGGACCAGGCGACGACAACGAATACGATCTTGAACAGCCGTTCCGGGGCATAGCGGGCAGTCACGCTGCCGATGACGACCCCGATCAGGATTGGCCACCACCACTTCCGCAGGATCTCCATATCCACGGCGCCGCGGGCCATATGGGCGCGGAAGGAACGGATCGAGGTCGGGATGATAATGGCCAGCGAGGTGCCGATACACAGCGGCATCCGCACGTCCAAAGGTACCCCGGCGATGCGGAAACACTCGTAAAATACAGGCACCAGGATGGCCCCGCCGCCAATCCCGAATACGCCGGCCAGGAACCCGGCCAGTGCGCCGACGGCAATGAGGAGTGCCGCCAGCTCGACAATCTCGGTCACATTGAGCCCGGCCATTCCCGCCCCGATTACCATTTGCTATCGCATCATGAGGTTCTCATGAATCGCGCTTCACCAAGGCTGTCAGCAACAACCCCTGCAACTGTCAATACCCACAAATGCAAGGCTCATTTGAAGCTCTGAACGGGTATTCGGAGTATGTCATTTCGCGATTGCACTGGTTGTTTTGAGTTCGTAAATAGAATTGCTCTACGCGATCCCCAATCGGGCACCGTCTGCCCATTAACCTGTCAAAGTTGCTAAATGACCGCCAGGATCGAACGTCCCCTTTCGCCGCATCTGCAAATCTATCGCTGGACCCTGACGATGGCGCTGTCCATCGTGCATCGCGCTACCGGCGTCGCCTTGTATTTCGGCACTCTGCTTCTTGTCTGGTGGCTGATCGCCGCTGCTTCCGGCCCTGCGGCCTATGCTCATGTGCAGGCCTTCACCGGCAGCATCATCGGCCGCCTGATTGCTTTCGGTTATACGTGGGCGCTGATCCATCATGCCATGAGCGGCGTCCGCCATCTGGTGTGGGATCTCGGCTACGGCTTCAAGGCTAGCGAACGTGAATGGCTTACCTGGGCTGCATTGATCGGCGGTATCGGCATTACCATTCTGCTCTGGATCATTGCCTATGCGATCGGAGGCGGACGATGAGCGGTTCCAATTCTCCGAAGTCGGTGCGCACGCCGCTCGGCCGCGTCCGCGGTCTTGGTTCTTCGCATTCCGGCACCTCGGACTTCTGGCGTCAGCGCCTGACCGCCGTGGCCATGCTGCTGCTGCTGATCCCGGTGATCTTCATCGTGATGTCGCTGCTCGGCCGCAATCAGGCCGGCGCTGCCCAGATCCTCGGTTCGCCGATCGTGGCTATTGTCATGCTGCTCTTCATCGTTGCCAGCGTCTGGCACATGAAGATCGGCATGCAGGTCGTGATCGAAGACTATGTCCATGACGAGAAAATCAAGCTGATCTCGATCATCGGCAACAACTTCTTCTCTGCCGCCGTGGCGCTGGCATCGATCTACGCCATCCTTAAACTTTCATCCGGAGTGTAGCGCATGGCCGTCAACGGCACTGGCGCGAACGGCGTTGGCGGCCCCGCCACCAACGGCCACGCCTATCCCATCGAAGATCACACCTATGACGTCGTTGTCGTGGGCGCCGGTGGCGCCGGCCTGCGCGCAACGGTTGGCTGCGGCGAAGCCGGTTTGCGAACCGCCTGCATCACCAAGGTGTTCCCGACCCGCTCGCACACGGTTGCAGCACAGGGCGGCATCTCCGCCTCGCTCGGCAACATGCACGAGGATAACTGGCGCTGGCACATGTACGACACCGTCAAGGGGTCGGACTGGCTCGGCGATCAGGACTCGATCGAATATATGGTGCGCAACGCGCCCGACGCCGTTTACGAGCTCGAACATTGGGGCGTGCCGTTCTCGCGCACCGAAGACGGCAAGATCTATCAGCGCCCGTTCGGTGGCATGACCATGGATTACGGCAAGGGCCAGGCCCAGCGCACCTGCGCCGCTGCCGACCGTACCGGTCACGCCATGCTGCACACGATGTACGGCCAGGCGCTGCGCCACTCGGCCGAGTTCTTCATCGAATACTTTGCGATCGATCTGATCATGGACGATCAGAATGTCTGCCGCGGCGTCATCGCGCTCAAGCTCGACGACGGCACGCTGCATCGCTTCAAGGCGCAGACCGTCATTCTCGCCACCGGCGGCTATGGCCGCGCCTATGCCTCCTGCACCTCGGCGCATACCTGCACCGGTGACGGCGGCGCCATGGCGCTGCGTGCCGGCCTGCCACTGCAGGACATGGAATTCGTTCAGTTCCACCCGACCGGCATCTACGGTTCGGGCTGTCTCGTCACCGAAGGTGCACGCGGCGAAGGCGGTTACCTCGTCAATTCCGAAGGCGAGCGCTTCATGGAGCGCTACGCACCATCGGCCAAGGATCTCGCCTCGCGCGACGTCGTTTCGCGCGCGATGACCATCGAAATCCGCGAAGGCCGCGGCGTCGGCAAGAAGAAGGATCACATCTTCCTTCATCTCGACCATCTCGATCCGAAGGTGCTGGCCGAACGTCTGCCCGGCATCTCCGACTCGGCGCGTATTTTCGCCGGCGTCGATGTCACCAAGGAGCCGATCCCGATCGTTCCGACGGTGCACTACAATATGGGTGGCATCCCCACCAACTATCACGGCGAAGTCGTCACCAAGAAGAACGGCGACGACAATGCAGTGGTGCAGGGCCTGATGGCCGTGGGCGAAGCCGCCTGCGTCTCGGTGCATGGCGCCAACCGTCTCGGGTCCAACTCGCTGATCGATCTCGTGGTGTTCGGGCGTGCGGCTGCACTGCGCTGCGCCGAGAAGCTGACGCCGAATGCCAAGCAGCCCGACTTGCCGAAGGACTCGGCCGATCGTGCGCTCGGCCGTCTCGATCACTATCGCTATTCGAAGGGCGGCACGCCGACCGCGAAGATGCGCGAGAACATGCAGCACGTGATGCAGACCAACTGCGCCGTGTTCCGTACCGGCGAAGTGCTCAACGAAGGCAAGACCCTGATCCACAACGTCTATAGCGGCATCGGCGACATCGCCGTGTCCGACCGGTCGCTGGTGTGGAATTCGGATCTCATCGAGACTCTCGAATACGACAACCTGATCGTTCAGGCCATCGTCACCATGGACTCGGCGGCGAACCGCACCGAGAGCCGCGGCGCGCATGCGCGTGAGGATTTCGCGGATCGCGACGACAAGAACTGGATGAAGCACACGCTGGCGTGGATCGATCAGGGTGGCAAGACCACCATCGATTATCGCCCGGTGCACGACTACACGATGACCAACGACGTTCAGTACATCGTGCCCAAAGCGCGCGTGTACTAATGATGACAGCGAAGGCTTGAGAAAATGGCTGAGTTCGCACTTCCGAAGAATTCCAAGATCACCGGCGGCAAGGAATGGCCGAAGCCGGCCGGCGCCACGCAGACGCGCGAATTCCGCGTCTATCGCTGGAATCCGGATGACGGCAAGAACCCGTCGGTCGACACCTATCACATCGACACCAACGACTGCGGTCCGATGGTTCTCGATGGTCTGATCTGGATCAAGAACAACATCGATCCGACGCTGACCTTCCGCCGTTCTTGCCGCGAAGGCGTCTGCGGCTCCTGCGCCATGAACATCGATGGTCAGAATACGCTGGCCTGCACCCGCGCGATGGACGAAGTCGACGACGGTGCCATCAAGGTCAATCCGCTACCGCATCAGCCGGTCGTGAAGGACCTGGTGCCGGATCTCACCAACTTCTACGCCCAGTATGCGTCGATCGAGCCTTGGCTGAAGACCACCACGCCGACCCCGCAGAAGGAATGGAAGCAGAGCCACTCCGACCGCGAGAAGCTCGACGGTCTCTACGAGTGCATCCTGTGCGCCTGCTGCTCGACCTCGTGCCCGAGCTACTGGTGGAACAGCGATCGCTTCCTGGGTCCGGCTGCGCTTCTTCAGGCCACCCGCTGGGTCAAGGACTCCCGCGACGAAGCCACCGGCGAACGCCTCGACAATCTCGAAGATCCGTTCCGGCTCTATCGCTGCCACACCATCATGAACTGCGCCAAGGCATGCCCGAAGGGTCTCAACCCCTCCGAAGCCATCGCCGAGCTGAAGATGAAGATGGTCGAACGTCAGGTCTGACGTTCCTCTGATTCGGATCTGCCGATCAGAACACCGGCCTGCGCAAGCAGGCCGGTGTTTTTTTTGCCTATGATTTAATCAGACTGCCTCCTCGAATCCCGATCCTTCGGAGCTGCGGCGCTATTTCTCGTTGAAAAGGGAGCTCGCCAAGGTTGGCACGGGCTGTGCTAGCCTGTGCCTGATAATTGATCAGGGGGATTTTCCATGTTTCGTCAGCTGGGTTTGAGCGTGGTGGCGGCTGCAGCATTGCTGGCGTCTGCGCTGTCCGCGAGCGCCGACACCGATGTCAAATTCGCGCTCGACTGGAAATTCGAAGGTCCGTCCGCGCCCTATTTCGTTGCGCTCGACAAGGGCTACTACAAGGCCGAAGGCCTCAACGTGACCATCGACTCCGGTCCGGGCTCGGTCGCCGGCATCGCGCGGGTTGCGGCGGGGACCTATCCGATCGGCTTCTTCGACATCAATTCGCTGGCGCGCTTCCGCGACCAGAATCCGGACAAGGACGTCAAGGGCGTCCTCATGGTCTATGACAGGCCACCATTCTCCATCGTCAGCATTGCGAAGTCGGGCATCAATGGCCCGAAGGACCTCGAAGGCAAGATCCTCGGCGCGCCGGCGCCGGATGGCGCCTATGCGCAGTGGAAGGCGTTCGTCAAAGAGAACAAGATCGACGACAGTAAGGTGAAGATCGAGAACGTTGGCTTCCCGGTGCGTGAGCCCATGCTCGCCGACGGCAAAGTCGATGCGATCACCGGTTTCTCGTTCTCGTCCTACTTCAACCTGATGTCCAAGGGCATTGCCGAGAAGGACATCAAGGTGATGCTGATGTCCGACTACGGCATCGTGCTCTATGGCAACGCCATCATGGTGAATCCCGAATTCGCCAAGGCCAATCCGAAGGTCGTCGCCGGCTTCGTGCGCGCAACCGTCAAAGGCATCATCGACACGATCAAGGACCCCGATACGGCCATCAAATCGGTGATGAAGCGCAACGAGACCGCTGATGAGAAAATCGAACTCGCCCGTCTCAAGATGTCGCTGAAGGACAACTTCGTGACTCCGTGGGTGAAGGCCAATGGCGTCGGCGGCATCGATGAGAAGCGCATGACGGATGCCATCGATCAGATCGCCGTGACCTATGAGTTCAAGAATCCGAAACCGAAGGCGGGGGATCTGTTCACGTCGGAATATCTGCCCCCGGCCGACGCACGCAAGTTCTAAGCGCCACGACAGAAAGTCAGGTCGCCGCGCATGGAAGCGTTCGTAGATATCGACGGCGTCACGCTCAAATACCGTGGCGCCTCGGGTGACATCGTCGCGCTCCAGGATGCGACGCTCAAAGTCCAGCGCGGCGAATTCGCCGCGGTGGTCGGTCCCTCCGGCTGCGGCAAGTCCACCTTGATGCGGCTCGTCACCGGCCTGCACAAGCCGACGGCCGGCACCATCGCCATCGACGGCAAGGAAGTGAAAGGTCCGGTCAAGATGGCCGGCATGGCGTTCCAGAACGCCAATATGCTGCCGTGGCGCAAGGTGATCGACAACGTCCTGCTGCCGCTGGAAATCGTCGAGCCGCATCGCTCGCAGTTCCGTTCGAAGAAGGCCGAGTTTCGCGCCAAGGCCGAGCAGCTGCTGGCCACGGTCGGTCTCGCCGGTTTCGGCGATCGCTATCCCTGGGAATTGTCCGGCGGCATGCAGCAACGCGTGTCGCTATGTCGTTCGCTGATCCACGAGCCGGCGCTTCTAATGCTCGATGAACCTTTCGCCGCCCTCGACGCGTTCACGCGGGAGGAACTGTGGTGCGTGCTGCGCGATCTCTGGCAGCGGCTCGGCTTCACCGTGATTCTGGTGACGCACGATCTGCGCGAGGCAGCGTTCCTCGCCGACAATATCTACGTCATGAGCGCGCGCCCCGGTCACATCGTCCAGATCAAACCGGTGGATTTCCCGCGTCCCCGCGATCTGCAGGTTACCTACGAGAAGGAGTTCGGCGACATCGTGATGGAGCTGCGCATGAAGATCGCACAGGTGCGCCAGTCATGAATCCGCGCACCCTCGAAAAGCTCTCGCCCTGGCTCTTCACCATTGCCATCTTCCTAGTCTGGGAGCTGGCCTGCATCGTCTTCAAGGTCAACACGTCGGTGCTGCAGCCGCCATCGGCCGCCTTTGCGGCGATGTTCAAACTCTGGCGCGTGTTTCTCTATCATTCCTGGGTCACGCTCTGGGTGACCATGGTCGGATTTGCCCTGGCCGTGGGCTTCGGCATCATTCTCGGCCTCGTGGTGGGCTGGTCGCGGGCGATCTATCGCGGGCTCTATCCGGTGATGATCGGCTTCAACACGATCCCGAAGGTCGCCATTGTGCCGCTGCTGATCCTGTGGTTCGGCATCGGCGAAGTGCCGGCGATCGTCACGGCCTTCCTGATCTCGTTCTTCCCCATCGTGGTCAATATCGCCACCGGTCTGGCGACCACCGAGCCGGAACTCGAGGACGTGTTGCGGGCGCTCGGTGCGGGCAAACTGGACATCATGCTCAAGGTCGGCATTCCGCGTGCACTGCCATATTTCTTCGGCTCGCTGAAGATCGCCATCACGCTGGCTTTCGTCGGCACCGTGGTGTCGGAGACGCTCGGCGCCAATGCGGGGCTCGGCTACCTGATCGCGCTGGAGGGGGCCAGCTTCCGCATGGCGAATGTCTATGCCGCCTTGCTGCTGCTCGCCTTCGAAGGCGTGCTCATGTATGCGGTGTTCGCGGGGATCGAGCAGCATTTCACCAAATGGGCGTTCCGGTCACAGATGAGTGCAGCCGGCTAAGGCTGCAGAACCCGGCCGGGACGGGTTCCTGCCCGCAGTGGTTGGTGAGACACCGCCCTTGCGCTAGACTGCAAGGAGTCGGGCAGGCGCTGTGAAGACAGAACACCAGAATTCACTGAGAACGCTGCAATGGATGATGGCTGCATCGCTGGCCCTTCCGCTTGCACTGTTTCTGTTTGCGGCGGCGACGTCGTGGGTGTCGACGCGCGAGATCGCCGACCGCGAGATCGAGCGCGCGCTCGATGTGGCGCATGAACACGCGTTGAAAGTGTTCGAGACCATCGATCGCAGCCTGTCGGAAATGAACGAGATCGTGCGTGGCAGATCAGATGATGAGCTGCGTGCACAATCGGGTCAGATGGCCGGACGGCTGAAACAGCTGACAGACGCGCTGCCGCAGTTGAAATCGGTCTGGGTATTCGACAACAAGGGCCGCGCACTGATCAACAGCCTGAACCTCGCGCTGCCCAATCTCGATTTCTCGGACCGCGACTACTACAGTGCGCATATCGCCGGCGATGCCGGCACTTTCATCGGTCGATCATTGCTGCCACGGCCGCCCTACCAGGGCGCGCCGTTCTTTGGCGTCAGCCGCAGGCGGGTCTCCGCGGATGGCAGTTTCACCGGCGTGGTGCAGGCCTCGGTCTTTCCGGAATATTTCGATCGCTTCTACGCCCGCATAGGCCGCGACGCCGGCAGCTTCTTTGCGCTCGGTCTCACCGACGGCTCTATCCTGGCGCGCTATCCGCAGCTCGATCGTGCCGCGCGTCTCGACCCGACAGATCCAGTAGGGCTTGCACTTGCGGCCCATCCGGCAGGGAATTTGATCACCATCGTCTCGCCCGGTGACAATGTCGAGCGCCGTATCGGCTATCAACGGCTCGCTGGCTATCCGATCTATGTCGCGGCAGGTCTTGAAACCTCAGCGATCCGTGCGCGCTGGCTGCGCACGATCAGCTATCATCTGGTCTTCGGCGTTCCTGCGACAGCATTGCTGTTCCTGTTGCTGGTATTCGCGATCCGTCGCACCCGCCGGCTCAATTTCGAAGCGATGAAGCGGCGTGAGGCTGAAGAAGCGCTGAAACATGGCCAGCGGTTGGAAGCGCTCGGGCAGTTGACCGGCGGCGTCGCGCATGACTTCAACAATCTGCTCACCGTGATCCGTTCGTCGGTCGATTTGCTGCAACGGCCCGATCTCTCGCCGGATCGTCGTGCACGCTACGTTGCAGCGATTTCCGAAACTGTGAATCGCGCCGCCAAGCTGACCGCGCAATTGCTGGCTTTTGCGCGGCGCCAGACGCTGAAGCCTGAAGTGTTCGATGTCGGCCAATGCGTGCATTCGGTGAGTGAGATTATCGGCACGCTGACGGGCGCGCCGATCGAGATTGTGACCCACGTGCCCGATGAGGCGTTGTTCGTAGATGCCGATATCGGTCAGTTCGAAACCGCGTTGATCAACATCGCGGTTAACGCACGCGATGCCATGGCGGGCGAGGGGCGGCTGACGATCGCTGTCAGCGCGGCAGAGCAAATCCCTGTTGCGCTCGCCCTGAGGTCTGACGGCTATGTGGCGATCTCGGTATCCGACACCGGAAGCGGCATTCCCGCCGATCAGTTCGAGCGCATCTTCGAGCCATTCTATACCACCAAGGAAGTCGGGCAGGGCACAGGTCTTGGGCTGTCGCAGGTGTTTGGTTTCGCCAAACAATCCGGTGGAGAGGTTGTGGTCGCCAGCGAAGTTGGCAAGGGCAGCACTTTCACGCTCTATCTGCCGCGCGTCTCTGGCGGCCGTATCGCGCCGGCGCAGTCGGCGAGCGAAGCTCCGCTCGTCGATGGCCATGGTATGTCGGTGCTGCTGGTGGAAGACAATCGCGACGTTGGCACTTTTGCGACCGATGCGCTGAGCGAGCTTGGCTACACCACGGTGCTGCGGCGGAACGCCCAGGAAGCGCTCGCCGAACTCGCCCGTCGTGCCACGCACTATGACGTCGTGTTCTCCGATGTCGTGATGCCGGGAATGACCGGCATCGAACTGGCGCAGGAGATTCGAAAACTCTATCCGGACCTGCCGGTGGTGCTGACCTCCGGCTACAGTCATGTGCTGGCGCAGAACGGTACGTTCGGATTCGAACTGCTGCAGAAGCCCTATTCGATCGAGCAATTGTCGCGGGTGCTCACCAAGGCCGGCATCTGGCGGAAGGCCCGGCGCGAGGCCGTCTGAAACCCCGGGAACCCGAAGGAACCTTCTGATTTTCCTGGCGTTATCGCGTCATGAACAAACCTTCCGTTAACGATTCCAAGCCCGCCCCCAATCCCAACTCCGCCTCCGGCGCATCTGACGTGAAGGGGCCGATTGTCGGGGTCGTTGACGAGGCCGGTGAGCATATAGAGCCGCCGCCGCCTGAAGTCGTCGAGCCGGATCAGGACCTGACGCCGGAAGAGGCCGAGCAGGCGCGCAAGGATTATCTGCTGACGCGGTTCTGGATCAGCGCGCGTGGCTTCTGGGGTAGGTCGGGCGACAAACTCGCCTGGGCGTTTTCGATCGGGCTCGTGTTGCTGATCGTCGTCAATGTGGCGTTTCAATACGGCATCAATGTCTGGAATCGCGCGATCTTCGATGCCATCGAGAAACGCGATGCGGCCAGCGTCTTTCACCTCACCGGCGTGTTCTTCCCGCTGGCTATCGGCAGCGTGCTGCTCGGCGTCGTCCAGGTCTTTGCGCGGATGGGCATCCAGCGACGCTGGCGGGCGTGGCTGACCAGTTCCGTCGTATCACGCTGGTTGACGAACGGGCGCTACTATCAACTCAACCTCGTCGGCGGGGACCATCAGAATCCGGAATATCGCATTGCCGAGGATTTGCGCATCGCCACCGATTCGCCGGTGGATTTCGTGTCTGGCGTCATCTCGGCATTTCTGTCGGCGAGCACATTCATCGTCGTATTGTGGACGATCGGCGGTGCGCTGACGCTCTCGATGGGTGGAAGCACCGTCACCATTCCCGGCTTTCTCGTTATTGCAGCGATCGTCTATGCCGCCATCGCATCGGGCTCGATCACGGTGATCGGCCGCCGCTTCGTTGGGATCTCCGAAGACAAGAACCAGGCCGAGGCCGAGTATCGCTATGCGCTGACGCGTGTGCGCGAAAATGGTGAAAGCATCGCGTTGCTTGGCGGCGAAGAGGAAGAGCGCGATGGCATCGACAAGACCTTCGGCAATGTTCTCAAGCAATGGTCACGTCTGGCAGGGCAATATATGCGCACCACGCTGGTGTCGCAGGGGTCGAGCCTGATCGCACCGGTCGTTCCGCTGTTGTTGTCCGCACCCAAATTCCTCGATGGCAGTATGTCGCTCGGTCAGGTGATGCAGGCAGCATCCGCTTTTACCATCGTGCAGAGCGCTTTCGGCTGGCTGGTCGATAACTATCCGCGCCTCGCCGACTGGAATGCCTGCGCGCGCCGTATCGCCTCGCTGATGATGTCGCTGGACGGCCTCGAACGCGCCGAGCTCGGTGACGGTATCGGCCGTATCAAGCGTGGTGAAACGACGGATGAGACGATGCTAAGCCTGCATGATCTCTCCGTGACGCTCGACGACGGCACTGCAGTGGTCGGCGATGCCGAAGTGAAGATCGAAGCCGGCGAGCGTCTGCTTGTCGCGGGCGAGTCCGGCACCGGCAAGAGCACACTGGTGCGCGCGATTGCGGGCCTGTGGCCATGGGGCGGCGGCAGCGTCAATTTCCATCCGGACCGGCGGCTGTTCATGCTGCCGCAGAAGCCCTATGTGCCGTCAGGCACCTTGCGGCGTGCAGCGGCCTATCCCGCGGCGGCGGAGGACTGGACCGTCGAGCAGATCGGCGAGGCCCTCGACAAGGTCGGGCTCGGCCATCTCAAGGAGAAGATCGAGGAGGACGCGCCGTGGGACCAGACACTGTCCGGCGGCGAGAAGCAGCGCCTCGCTTTCGCGCGGCTGTTTCTGCACCGCCCTGATATAATCGTGCTGGACGAAGCGACCTCGGCGCTGGACGCGAAGAGCCAGGACAAGATGATGGAGCTGCTCACCAAGGAGCTGCCCAACGCCACGGTGGTATCTGTCGCGCACCGGGTCGAGCTTGAAGCCTTCCACAGCCGCAAGATCGTTCTGGAGCGCCGCAAGGGGGGTGCCAAGCTGGTCAGCGATATCGATCTCATCCCGCGCAACGGCAAGCGTCGCCTGCTCGGCCGTTTTCTACGCCATCGCAAGTCGGTCAAGAGCGCGGCGTGATCTGTGCTTGGAGCTAGAAGAAGTTGATCTTCAGCGCCGGGGACAGGAATATCGCGATATTCGTGAAAAGCCCACCCGAATAGGCGGCAGAGCGCAGCGATGATTTATCCGCGATGTACAGCAGAGCATGCGCAATCCGAAACGCGAGATAGAGCGCGGCCAGCGCGCTTACAGTCGTCGCCGATGCGCCGAAGTTCAGCGCTGCAATGACCGAGACGGCGTAGAATGGGAAGCTCTCGAAGGCATTCTGATGCGCGGCATAGGCGCGACGTTTGGCGCCTGAAAGGTTCTCTGCGCTATCGCGTGGGGCGCTGTTGTCGCGCGACCCCGCTTTGGCATAGGCAATAATGATCAGCGGCAGCAGTGCAGCAATCAGAATGCTCCAATAGGCGAACGGCATCGAAATCCCCCAGATGAAATAGTATGGCCAAACTGCGTCTTGATGGGCGGTTCCTGTTCCGCTGTCAAACTCGACTGGCGAGCGACGTCCTGCTCTCTCGGAACATCGCGCACGCTGTGCCGTTGTCTTCGGTGTTGAACCAACGCCGTTAAAGGCAATGGCACGGTCTCATGCGAGTCCTGCCGATGCGGTGGGGCCAAATGCCCTGATTGCGAAGAGGGCTGTGATGCCAATATCGATGATAAGTTCACCCGGCATCGATCCCCTCGAGGATCCGCCGATCAAGCCCGGTCAACCCACGGAGCCGCCGCAGGAGAGCCCGCCGGGCAATCCGCGGCCTGAGGTGCCGCCACCGGTGCATGACCCGGATGAACCGTCGCGACCGGACGAACTGCCGGGCGATAGGCCCGATGAAGTGCCGTTGCCGAACCCTGATATCAATCCGGGTCAACAGCCACCTGCAATGATGCAGCGGCAGTGATGTAGCGAACTACAGATCGATGGGCTGAACGCGAAATGAACAAAGCGCGTTTGGGCCATTGTTGTGTCGAAAATAAAAACGAATTTGCATTTGCCTGTCGCCACATTCCGGCCCAATGCATATCAGTTGATCAATGTGCCGATTTGCTCGGCCGACAAAAATCAGTTTGTTGAAGATCCTTATCGGGGGCCCAAGGTCTATCATGACAAAACTTCGTCTCGTATTGCTGGCCACGACAACGCTCGGCGTTGCGCATATCGCAGCGAGTGCTGCTTATGCGTCGAGTGTCGATGCGCCGATCGTGGTCGCGCAGGCCGCACCTGCTGCGCCTGAAGGTGAGCCCAAGGGAGAACCCAAGGCTCCCCCGAAGGCGCCGCCCAAGGCTCCCCCTGCGGCTGCTCCGCCCGCTGCCGCGCCGCCGGCCGCACGCCCCGCTGCACCGCCACCAGCCGCTCCCCCTGCTGCGCATCCCGCGCCTCCGGCACCTCCTGCTGCGCCGCCGCCTGCGGCTGCACCTCCGCGCCCGGCACCGCCGCCACCCCCACCACCTGCGGCCGCTCCGCCGCCGCGCCCAACTCCGCCACCGGCTCCCGTCGCCCCTCCGGCCCCGCGCGCCGCACCGCCTGCACCCACCGTTGCGCCTGTGGCTCCATCAGCGCCGACGCCGCCCGCTGCGCGTCCCGAACGTCGCGAGCCCGGCGAAGGACGCCCTGAGCGCCGCGAACCCGGCGCAACGCCGCCGGCCGGCGCACGTCCCACGCCGCCCGCACCACCCCCGGGCGCAGCACCAGCGACACCGCCCGCAGCGACGACACCGCCCGCCGCGCGGCCAGCGCCTGCCACTGCGCCAACACCGGCTCCAACGCCTGCCACGCCACCCGCAGCGGCAACGCCACCTGCGGCATCCCCGCCTGCAGCGACGCCTCCTGCTGCAGCACCCGCGCCTTCGGCTGCTCCGGCCGCGCCTGGCACACCGCCTGCGGCAGGTACGCCTCCGTCAGGTCGCCCCGGTGGCCCTGATAGACGTGGTCCTGACGGACGTGGTCCCGACGGACGTGGCCCGGATGGTCGTCGTGGTCCTCCCGGCGGCCCGGGCGCAGGCGCGCCCGGTGCACCCGGCACGCCGCCCAACGCGGCCGCCCCCGGTGGCGCGCCGAACGCTGCGGCGCCCGCCGCTGCCCCGCCCACGAGCACTGCTGCGCCTGTCGTGGTCGCGCCCGGTGGCGGCAACATCAAGGTCGTGCAGCCGCCTGCACCAACTGTGACGGCTCCGATCCCTCAGGCGCCGCCGCCGGCGGCAGCGCTGACGCCGATCGCACCGGGCGCCGCCCCGCAGGGGCCGCGCAATATCGGCGATTTCCGCGGTCAGCGCAGCGAGCGCCAGGAAGGCGGTCGCACGATCATCACCGAGCCCGGCCGCATCATCGTGCAGGATCCGAGCGGCCAGTCGTTCATCCGCCACAACGAGGTCGATCGTTTTCGTTATGGCGCGCGTGACATCCGGACCGACCGGGTCGGCGGCGAGGATCGGACCATCGTGATCCGTCCCGACGGTTCGCAGATCATCACGGTGGTCGGCCGTGATGGCCAGCTGCTGCGCCGTATCCGCAGGGATCGCGAGGGACGCGAGATCATCATCATCGATAACTCGTTCCGCGGTCCACGTGGCCCGGGCGGTCCGGGTGGTCTCGGCTTCTATGTCGATCTGCCGCCGCCGATGATCCGGATTCCGCAGAACCGCTATATCGTCGATTACGATCAGGCCTCGCCCGATCTCGTCTACGATACGCTGATCGCGCCTCCGGTGGATCGCATCGAGCGCCGCTATACGCTCGATGAAATCCGCTACAGCCCGATGGTGCGCCAGCGCATGCCGTCGATCGATCTGGACTCGATCAACTTCGAGACCGGCTCGTGGGAGATCCCGCCGGACCAGGCCTCCAAGCTGCAGGTGATCGCGGATGGTCTGAACCGGGCGATCTCGCGCAATCCGCGTGCGGTGTTCCTGATCGAGGGGCACACCGATGCGGTCGGCTCGGACGTCGACAATCTGTCGCTGTCGGATCGCCGCGCGCAGTCGGCGGCTGAATTGCTCACCCAGCAGTTCCAGGTGCCGGCGGAAAACCTGACGTCGCAGGGCTATGGCGAGCAGTATCTGAAGATCCAGACCGACGGTCCGGAGCGTCAGAACCGCCGCGTCACGATCCGCAACATCACGCCGCTGTTGAACGGCGGTCAGGCTTCGCTGCCCCCGCCGCCTCCGGGCACGGCGCCGCCGCGTCGCTGAGGCAAGTTGAAATGAAAATGGCCGGGAGCAATCCCGGCCATTTTTTTGTTTTGATCGTACGCCGTCGTTGTCATTTCCCTGCCCGGTGCGCGGGCTGGGGGAGGGAGGGAGCTCACCGCTCCTTCGTCGCCAGTCCCAGCGCATCCACCATCACGCGAAACACTTCCGTATTGTCCATCGCGCCGTGCACGCGGTCGCTGCCGGGGCCGGCGGCGGTGAGGATCACGTCCTCGCCGGAATGCACGCTGGCGCCCATCATTGCCGGCAGGTTGCCGAGCCGCAGCATGCTGCCGGGTGCATTCTTGTATTTCTCGTTGGCCTTGAAGGTGCCAGGCTCGTCGCCCTTCTCGGTCGGATCGTTCGGGTTGTCGAGCTTCGGCCGCAGTGTCTCATAGTGATCAGGCAGGCTGGCCGACAGGATCGCAAGGCGTCGGCTGACATCGACGCGCGATGGATAACCATCTGCATCCGGCGCGGGATAGTTCGGGAAGCCGGCTTTGTCATAGACGCCGAGGCGCTCGCGCAGCGGCAGGTTCGGCTCCTTGCTCATGTCGTCATTGACGGTGCCGACGAGGCTGTTCGGATGGCTATGGTCGGACACGACGAGAATGAGCGTGTCGTCGCCGCGCTTTGCGGCCCATTCCTTGGCGAGCTTCACCGCATTGTCGAGCATGATCACGTCATAGACGGCGCGGTCCATGTCGAGCAGATGGGCATATTTGTCGATCATGCCGGACTCGACCATCAGCACGAAACCCTTGTCATTGCGCGACAGCACGTTGAGCGCGGCCTGTACCTGTTCGGTGAGGTCTGGCTGCTCCGGATATTTCTTGACGCCGCCGCCCTTGAGGAACTTGCGGTCGAGCACACCGTCCATGTTGCCCGGCGTGAACAGACCGAGCAATTTTGTCGTGTCGGATTTATCGGCCGCCGCCTTGAGTTCGCCGGCTGTCTTCACGAACGGATAGCCGGCTTCCTTGAACTTGGCGATGTAGTCGACATCGTCGCGCCGCTTCGAGGTCTCCGCCGCCTGCGGCAGGAAGTTCGCTGCGCCGCCGCCGAGGATCACGTCCGGCTTCGCCGCGAACATCTGCGCGACGATCTCGTCATAGGCCGCGCGGCGGCGCGTATGCGCGACCATTGATGCCGGCGTCGCGTCCTCGATCTCGGTATTGGTAACGATGCCGACCGCAAGATCGAGCTTGCGCTTCACGAGGCTCGTGATGGTCTCGACGCGGGGGTCGTCGAACACATTCGCTGTACGGTCGGCATAAACGCCGAGCGCATTGGTCGCGCTTTTATGGCCGGTCGTATAGGCGCTGGCTGAATTCGCGGAGTCGGTGATGATGGAGTCCGAACCTGCCGTTGCCACCATCGCCATATGCGGCATGTCATCCATGGCGAGCTTGCCGCGGCTCTTGCCTTCGGCAATGCCCTTCGAAAGAATTCTGGCGCCGACGCGATGCGCCAGCGACATGCCGTCGCCGATGAACAGGATCACGTTCTTCGCCTTGCGCGGGCCGGTATCGTAGACGTTCCACGTCACCGCCCGGCTGCGTACGCCGTCGCTGACCTCGATCTTGTAGGCACCCGGCTTGTCGAGCGTCACGTCGCGTAGCAGCAAAGCGGACTGATCCTTGCCGTCTTCTTTCGCGATGTAGTCCGCGGATTTGCCGAAGGCCGCGGTCTGGTCCGCGCCGTTGATCGTCACTTTGACGTCGGCGGCCTGAACGAGTTCGGGAAACTCGACCTTGAAGTCGAATTTCGAGCCCGCGAGGATATCAGCGCGGTCGAGCGGATAGATCGTCTGCGCGCAAAGCGGCGCGCTCATGAAAAAGGCCGCGAGTGCGGCCAGTGAAACGGTCTTCGATGCGTTATTCAAGGAAGTGCTCCCGCAAAATGGGTGGCAGGCGATATCCTTGTATTTACGACAGCCGGATGTCGCTTCGATGACGTCCGGCTGTCGATCGTAGAGCGGATTAGGGTAGCGTCGTTTGTCGCGCGATCAGCTCTTGTCGTTGTCAAGTTTGGGGATGTTCGACCCCTCACCGGCGCTCAACAAGCCCGTCTTCGCATAGATGTTCAGTTTCGCGCGGGTATCGGTGATGTCGAGGTTGCGCATGGTGAGCTGGCCGATGCGGTCGGCGGGCGTAAACGGCGCGTCCTCGACCTTCTCCATGCTGAGCCGCTCCGGCGCGTAGGTCAGGTTGGGGCTCTCGGTGTTCAGGATCGAGTAGTCATTGCCGCGGCGCAGCTCGAGCGTCACTTCACCGGTGATCGCGCGCGCGACCCAGCGCTGCGCGGTCTCGCGCAGCATCAGGGCCTGGGAATCGAACCAGCGTCCCTGATAGAGCAGGCGCCCGAGGCGCATGCCGCTGATGCGGTATTGCTCGATGGTGTCTTCGTTATGGATGCCGGTGACCAGGCGCTCATAGGCGATGTGCAGCAGCGCCATGCCCGGCGCTTCGTAGATGCCGCGGCTCTTTGCCTCGATGATCCGGTTCTCGATCTGGTCGCTCATGCCGAGGCCATGGCGGCCGCCGATGACATTGGCCTCGAGGAACAGCGCGACAGGGTCGGCGAAGGTCTGGCCGTTCAGTGCAACCGGTTGACCATCGACGAACCGCACCGTGACCTTCTCGGCCTTGACGGCACAGTCGTCGCGCCAGAACGGCACGCCCATGATCGGGTTGACGATCTTGATGCCGCTGTCGAGCTGTTCGAGATCCTTGGCTTCATGGGTGGCGCCGAGCAGGTTGCTGTCGGTGGAATACGCCTTTTCGGCTGACATCTTGTAGGCGAAGCCGTGGGCGGTCATGAACGCCGACATTTCCGCGCGGCCGCCGAGCTCGTCGATGAATTGATCGTCGAGCCATGGCTTGTAGATCTTCAGGTCCGGATTGGTCAGCAGTCCGTAGCGGTAGAACCGCTCGATATCGTTGCCCTTATAGGTCGAGCCGTCGCCCCAGATGTTGACGCCGTCCTCCTTCATGGCCGAGACCAGCATCGTGCCGGTCACGGCGCGCCCGAGTGGCGTGGTGTTGAAATAGGTGATGCCGCCGGTCGAGACGTGGAAGGCGCCAGCTTGAATGGCGGCAATGCCTTCGTGGACCAGTTGTGCGCGGCAATCCACGAGGCGCGCTTTTTCGGCGCCGAACTCCATGGCCTTGCGCGGAATCTCGTCGTAGTCGGCCTCGTCAGGCTGGCCGAGATTGGCGGTATAGGCGAAGACGCGCGCGCCCTTTTGCTTCATCCAGAGCAACGCTGCGCTGGTGTCCAGGCCGCCGGAGAAGGCGATACCGACGTTTTTTCCTTGGGGCAGGCTCTTCAAGATCGTGGTCATCGAACATCCAATCGCGCAATTTCTGCCGCCAGCGATAGCCCGGCCGGGCAAAGGGCGTCAACGCGGCATCGGTCATCCGGGACCTCTGCGCTGTCGCCACCCGGCCTGACCGGGTGGCTCAGTATATACCGCGGCTTCCGCGTTGACTGGTTGCCGGATCAAGCCGGGCAACGACAGCGAGATGGTCAATCGTGGTGCTGTTCGGTGATCCGGTGCACGAAAGACGGTTGCGGCGGATTGCGGCCGGACAGCATCCGGCGGCGCCATGCATAGCCTGGCCAGGCGACCCGGGTCAGCCACGCATCGACGTCCTCATCCGTCATCCGCGGCGAGCCCCAGCGGTAAATCCACCCGTGAATCAACCAGATGACCAGGAAGGAGACGAGTCCGGCGATGGTCACGTCGGTAAAGAAGTGCCCGCCAAAGGCCATCCGCCAGCCGGATGTGGCGATTCCGAACACCGTTGCTGCCGCATAGGCGTAAGGGCGTACCGCAGGCGGCGCGAGAGCTGCCGGAGCATAGGTCCAGAACGCGGTGGCACCTTCACCCGAGAAGAACGAGCAGTTGTGCCCGCACTGGCCGGTCGGATCCCACCAGGCCTTGAACTGCCAGGGGCCGTTGAACTCGGTCACCATCACCGGTCGCGGCCGGCTCCAGAACGTCTTGAAGGTGAAATTGGTGAGGACGCCCGCCGACATCAGCATGGTCAGGATCAGGAAGGCCATGGTGCGGCCTTTCACCAGCAGCGGCCGGTTCGGCCAGATCAGCTTCACGATCAGCGCGACAATCGAGGGCAAGACGAAGGCCCATGCGATCCACATGGCTGCATCGCGGGCGAATTGCGCCCCTGGCAGCGAGGTGATGGGGAAACGCTTCGTCTCGGGATCGTAAAACTGTGCCGCGAGCTTGAGGTCGAGTTCGGGCCAGACTCCGAAGACAACGGCAATGACGGCAAACAGCCCCAGCGCAATGATAAGTCCAGTCCGGTTCATGGCGGGCGGTTTATCCGAGGCGGGGTGGGAAGGAAAGTTAAAGCACTACGGGCCGGCCGCGACATCAGGCTGCGGAGGCTTGCGCCGTGGCTGGCGCCAGGCGCCTGCATTGCGGCCGGCGATCACCCAGTAGATCAGCCCCGCAAGGATACCCGCGCCGGTCATCACTTCGAGATGGCGGCGAACGATCCCGTCGAAAGTCATCGTGGCGGGATCATAGGGGATCAGGCCGAGATAGCAGGCGAGACCGACCGCTGCGCCGCCAAGCGCATAGATGACGACGCTGCGAATGTAGAAGGCCTCGGTGATGAGGACGACGAGCATCGCGGGGATCAGCGCAAAGCCGCTGATGAAGATGAAGCCGAAGCCGAGCAGGATGTTGATCGCATCGGGATTGATCTCGCCCGTACCCAGCGCACTCAATTCCGGAAACAGCACCGCGAACACCACGATCGCGCCGGCCACCAGGCAGGCAGCGCAAAATGCGATGAAGATCACGAACAGCCGGCCGATTAGGGACATAGGGGTGTCAGTCCTTGCCAATCCCGCCGCCGCGTACGCTGCCCTCATCCTGAGGAGCGGTCGTCTTCGACCGCGTCTCCTGCGAATGGCATAGCCATTCGCTTAGGGATGGCTGCGCACTCCATTCACGGTTCGAGACGCGCGCAAGGAGCGCGCTTCTCACCATGAGGAGGGAGCTTGTGGCGGCGTCGCGCATCAATCCGTCATCGCCATCGCACGCAGCGCTTGGCGTTCGCGCGCGGACAGTTTCTCGGTCTCCGACTTCAACTGGCCGCAGGCGGCGAGAATGTCGCGGCCGCGTGGCGTGCGGACCGGCGAGGAATAGCCGGCATTGAAGATGTATTCGGAGAATTTCTCGATCTGATCCCAGTCCGAACATTCGTAACGCGTGCCGGGCCACGGATTGAACGGGATCAGGTTGATCTTGGCGTGGATGCCCTTGAGCATCTTCACCAGCAGCTTGGCATCGTCGAGCGAGTCGTTGACGCCCTTCAGCATCACATATTCGAAGGTGATGCGCCGCGCATTGGATGCGCCGGGATAGTCGCGGCAGGCCTGCATCAATTCTTCGAGCGGATATTTCTTGTTCAAGGGCACCAGCTCGTTGCGCAGTTCATCGCGCACCGCATGCAGCGAGATCGCCAACATCACGCCGATTTCCTCGCCGGTGCGCTTGATGTTCGGCACCACGCCGGAGGTCGACAGGGTGATGCGCCGGCGCGAAATGCCGATGCCTTCGTTGTCCGAGACGATCAGCAGTGCGTCGCGCACCGCATCGAAATTGTAGAGCGGCTCGCCCATGCCCATCATCACGATATTTGTGACGCGGCGGTTGCCGTCCGGGGTCTCGCGGTCGGCCCAGTCACCCAGGCGATCGCGGGCAACCATGATCTGGCCGACGATCTCGCCGGCCGTCAGGTTCCGCACCAGCCGCTGGGTGCCGGTGTGGCAGAATGAGCAGTTCAGGGTGCAGCCGACCTGGGACGAGACACAGAGCGTGCCGCGGTCGGTTTCGGGGATATAGACGCACTCGACCTCATGGGCCTTCTCTCCGGCGGTGCCTGAAGGCAGCCGCAGCAGCCACTTGCGGGTGCCGTCATTGGAGATTTGCTCAACCACGACCTCGGGCCGGGCCACCGTGAAATGCTTTTCGAGATCTTCGCGCATGCCTTTGGAAATGCTGGACATTTCTGAGAAGGTCTGGACGCCCCGGACATACATCCAGTGCCAGATCTGCTGCGTGCGCATCTTGCGTTGGGCTTGGGCCACGCCGATGGAACCGAGCTTTTCAGCGATTTCCGCGCGTGACAGGCCGATCAGCGACGGCTTGGCCAGCGGCACATAGGTTTCGGTGGCGATCTTCTCCAGCGGCACGTCGGCTGCGGGCAGCGCGTGGGGAGCGTCGATGGCGGAACCGGCCTCGGCTGAAACGGGGGTCATGGCGTTCGATCTATGATGTCGCGGGAAATCTGGCCTTAAGCAGGCCGACCTCAAATAAGCTTTTCGCGCCCGAATGAAAAGGCGCGAAATGCGGCAATATTAACGACGACAAGGATTTAGCCGGTGCCTGGCGGCAATTACCGCCGGCAATCCTGCGCCAGCCGGTCCAGTGCCTGGGCCAGGCCCTTCAGCGAAAACGTATCGGTGGTCTCGGTGCCCTTGGCGGAGACGCCCTTGACGGTCACGTCCGCCGCCTTGCGCAGGGCTTCCACCATGCGCTCCTCCTCGGCGGCATTCTTGATCCAGAGGCCGTCGCCCTGCGTGTACATGGCATAGCGCGCGCCGCCGACTTCCAGCGTCGACTCTGATCCCGGCTTCAGCTGATAGCCGATCATGATCGAGACTTCGTTGGTCACCTTCTCGGCCGGGCGGGTCGAGATGAAGGCGTAAGCGGGATCACGCGGCCGGTTCGCCGGATTGGTCTTGGACGACGCCGGTTTCGCCAGAGCGAAGCAAACTTTCTTGCCGTTCGGTGTCGCGGTGTACGCGCCCCAGGAGCCGAACTGCCCGACCAGCGTGGGCTCGCCGCCACCGGCTGCAGCCGGCGCGGTAGCAGCTGGTTTGGACGGCGCTGCCTTCGGTGGCGCGGCAGCTTTGCCCTTCGAAGCAGCGCTCTGCGCCTGCGCAAGATCGGCAGCACCGATCGTCGCAATGCCGACCATCGCACTACTCATAGACACAACTGTCAGGAATCGCCGCACGGACATCAAGTCTCGATCCTCTATCATTGTGACTGGAAGATGGCTCGTAACGGGAAGGGCTGGAATCGGTGACGTCACGATGTCTGCCATAGACGGAAATGCATTTCTTGAAAAGGCAGATACGACTCACCCAAGGATAGCAGTCCTTGCCTTGCTGCGCGCTGACGGCGCTGGAGTCGTCCTCAGTTTTCTGCTCAGCCTTTCGCGCGCGCCGCGCGTTGCGCCGCCCACTGCGCATCGCTCCATTGCAGCAGATCTTCTGCGCCAGATGCGCGCAGGTGTGCGCCGCCGTCCTGCACCACCATTTCGCCATTGATGTAGCCGGCCTGATCGGAAATCAGGAAGCTTGCGAGATTGGCGAGCTCACTGTGTTCGCCGACGCGGCCAAGCGGGTTTTGCGCCGCAGGGCCGCTGTTGCGTGCCTCGGGCCGCAACTGTCCGGTCGCGCCGGCGGTGGGGAACGGGCCCGGCGCGATGGCGACCGTGCGGATGCCCCTGGGGCCCCACTCCACCGCGAGCGACTTCGTCATTGCAAGGAGTCCGGATTTGGCCATCGCCGATGGCACCGTGAAGGCGCGTCCGGTGATCGTGGATGTCGAGAGGATGCTCAGCACCACGCCCTTGTGGTGCCCTGCGATCCAGCGCCGGCCGGCCTCGAAGGTGCAATACATCGCACCATGCAGCGTCGGTGCGAGGATCGCGTCGGCGGCGCGGGCCGAGAGATGTTCGCTCTGCGCGATGAAGGTGGCTGCGGCATTGTTCACGAGGACGTCGAGCGCCCCGTCGCGCCAGATTGTCTCCATCATCGACTCGACCGAGGCGGCGCCGCGAATGTCGCATTGGGCAATGCTGACCTCGCCGCCGAAATCGGTACGCAATTGCGCCGCCGTTTGTTCGAGCAATTCAAGCCGGCGACCGCAGAGGACGAGCTCGGCGCCCAGTTCCGCGAAACGGCGACTCATGGACGCGCCGAGTCCGGAGCCACCGCCGGTGACCAGAATGCGCTTGTTGGCAAGCAGCGTTGTCTCGAACATGGGAGGGGTCCTTGTTTGGCCGCGTGGCGGAATTACCTTTTCTCGAATCAGATTGTAGCGCGCCGTCAAATCCGGCATGACTCCTTTCAACTGTCTCAAGCCGAAGGTCAGATGATCAGATGAAAGCCATTCTCTGCTCGCAATTTTGCGAACCCGATGATCTCGTTCTCGCCGATATCGATGATCCGGTTGCCGGTGACGGTCAGGTCGTTATCGCCATCAAGGCGGCGGCGCTGAATTTCTTCGACATCCTGATGATCCAGGGCAAGTACCAGATCAAGCCGCCGTTCCCGTTCTCGCCGGCCGCGGAAGTTGCAGGCGTTATCGAGAGCATTGGCAACGGTGTCACTGGCCTCAAGGTCGGCGACCGCGTGGTTGCCTCCGTCGGCCACAACGGCGCGCGTGAAAAGATCGCGGTGCCTGCGGCATCCGCCGTGAAGATTCCGGACAATCTGGACTTCGATCGCGCCGCCGGCGTGATCATCACTTACGGCACGGCGCTGCATGCGCTGGAAGATCGCGCGAGTCCGAAGCCGGGTGAGACGCTGGCCGTGCTCGGCGCCGCCGGTGGCACGGGTCTGGCTGCGTGCGAACTCGGCAAGCTGCTGGGCCTGAAGGTGATTGCCTGCGCATCGTCGGACGAGAAGCTGGAATTTGCCAAGAAACACGGCGCCGAACTAGGTCTGAACTATGCAACCGAGGATCTGAAGGAAGGCCTGAAGCGGCTGACCGACGGCAAGGGCGTCGACATCATCTTCGATCCGGTCGGCGGCAAATATGCCGAAGCGTCGCTGCGCGCCATCGCCTGGGAAGGCCGCTTCCTGGTGATCGGCTTCGCCGCCGGTGACATCCCGAAAATGCCGCTCAACCTCGCGCTGCTGAAAGGCTGCGACATCCGCGGCGTGTTCTGGGGTGCATGGGTGCGGCAGAACCCGGAGAAGAACCGCGCAAATCTCGAAAAGCTGGTGAAGTGGGCCGCCGAAGGGAAGATTTCATCCCATGTGGATCGCACATTCCCGCTGGCCAAGACCGCCGATGCCCTCAAGGTGCTTGCCGGTCGTCAGGCCATGGGCAAGGTGATCCTTCATCCGTAAGGCTGAGCGAGGCGGATGCGGATTACGCGCCCGTCTCGCTATCCTTCAACGCGCTGTTCTTCAATCCACGCGCGATGGCCGCTCTGGCGGCCTCGCGGTGATCCGGCGTGATATGGCTCGCGACCATGCGCAGCGCGGTGGCCAGCACCGCGGCGTCGTCCGTGAATCCGAGAACGGGCAGCATGTCCGGCACGAAGTCGAACGGCAGCACGAAATAGGCGATGGCGCCGAGCAGTGCCGCCTGGACGTGGCGCGGTGTCTGCCGGTCGAACGCGCAGTAATACGCGGCCAGCAGGTCTTCGGCGAAGGGCAGCTTCACGGCCAGTCCCTTCAGCTTGCGCCAGAACTGCTTGCGTACGCTTTCGCGGTCTTTCGCCAGTTCATCGGCGGGCTCGAAGCCCACGCTGTGGTCGGTTGCCATCGGCAATATCCTCACGGCTGCAAGATTGCAGCCTTCCGCTTAAATGGTGATCTGGCCCCTCCGTCGCAACATTCAGCAACGGATCAGGAATGGCCGAGTTGCCCGGCGATGCTGTTCATGGCCTTGGCCAGATCGATGTCGCGCTTGGTGACGCCGTCGGCGTCATGGGTGGCCAGCACCACCTCCACCGTCTTGTAAACATTGCGCCATTCCGGGTGATGGTCGCTCTTCTCGGCGACCAGCGCGACCCGCGCCATGAAGCCGAAGGCCTCGTTGAAATCCTTGAACGTGAAGGTCCGGGCGATGGCGTCGCGCCCCGCGACCTCGCCCCAGCCTGTCAGCTCCTTGAGCGCCGCCTTGCGGGCCTCGGCCGAGAGTAGTTCCACCATGCCAACCTCCTGCTTCACTTGAACTTTACCTCAACGCCCGGTGACACAGTTGGGATCCATGCCACAATAAGGCAGCAAATGCCGCGCATGCAGAACGGTAACCAAGCGTGCCGGTAACCATGCTGCCGGTGGAACAGCGCGTCGACCCGGAACTTTGCTAGATTGTCGCTCGAACCCCATTTGGCGCAGATGAATTTGAAGCGATTGTTTTCCAGATCCATGGCCGACGGTCCCGATGTTATCGGGCCGGTGGGACCGCCGTCGCCCCGGTCCATCCGGCGCAAGATGACGCTGATCACGCTGGCGGGCACGCTGGCGATCGTCGCGGCCGTGGCCGGCGCTTACTACTTCGCCATGAAGCCGGTACCGCTACGGATCGCCGTCGGTCCGCCGAACAGCGACGACGTCAAGGTCGTGCAGGCGCTGGTGCAGTCGTTTTCGCGCGATCACTATACAGTCCGGCTGCGACCGATCCTCACCGAAGGCGCCACTGCCAGCGCCAAGGCCCTGGCTGACGGCAAGGCCGATCTCGCGATCATTCGCGGCGATCTCGAAGTGCCGAAGAACGCGCGCGCGGTTGCCACGCTGCGCAAGAACGTCGCCGTGATCTGGGTGCCGCCGCCGGTGAAGGGCAAGAAGTCCGGCCCGAAGATCACCAAATTCTCGCAGCTCGCCGGACGCCGAGTCGGCGTGATCGGCAAGACGCAGGCGAACGTCAATCTGCTCAATATCATCCTGCGGCAATACGGCGTCGATCCGGCCAAGGTTACCATCGTGCAATTCTCGACCACCGAAGTGGCCGAGGCGGTGAAGGATCAGAAGGTCGATGCCTTCATTGCGGCGGGTCCGGTGAACAGCAAGATCACCAATGACGCGATCCTGGCCTCGAGCCGTGATGGTACGCCGACTTTCCTCGCGATCGATTCCGCGGAAGCCATCGCGCAGAATTTCCCGATGTATGAGGCGTCCGAAATTCCTGCAGGCGCATTCGGCGGCGCGCCGGCGCGGCCCGACGATGACGTCAAGACCATCAGCTTCTCACATCACATCGTGGCGCGGCAGGGCCTGTCGGATGTGACCATCGCAGCCTTTACGCGGCAGTTGTTCTCCATCCGCCAGCAGATCATCAACGACTTCCCGCTGGCCGCGAAGATCGAAACGCCGGATACCGACAAGGATGCGGTGATCCCTGTACATCCCGGCGCCGCTGCCTATGTGGACGGCGAAGAGAAGACCTTCCTCGATCGCTACAGCGATTACATCTGGTGGAGCCTGATGGGGCTCTCGGCGATGGGGTCGGCGGGCGCGTGGTTCGCGAGCTATCTGAAGAAGGACGAGCGCAACGTGAATGTTTCGGAGCGCGATCGTCTGCTCGACATGATCGCCGCCGCGCGCAAGAGCGATTCTCTGGATGAACTCGACACGATGCAGGCGGAGGCCGACGATATTTTGCGCCATACCCTGAATTGTTACGAGAATGGCGCGATCGAGGAAGGCACGTTGACCGCCTTCAATATCGCGCTCGAGCAATTCCACAACGCTGTTGCCGATCGCAAGGCGCTGATCGGCATGATCCCGCCGGAGCCGATCCGTCAGCAACCGCGGCCGCTCGCCGTCTAGCGCCTGAGATAGCGCCAGCCGATCACGACGCCGCTCACCGAGACGATGGTGCCGAGGATCGACAGCAGCCACAGCACGATGTCCCAGGCCGGGCGATACATCAGCAGCAGCTTGAAATCCAGACTGTGCAGCGCATTGAACAGCCAGCGATAGGTGCGCCGGCTGCTATCGATGCGGCCGAGAATATCGCCGGTGACCGGGCTGATGTGAAACCAGGTCTGCGCCTCGTCGTCGAATGTTGCGCGCAACACCGGCAATTCCCGGTCATTGTGATGCGTGTACCAATAAGCATCGTATTCTCCGAGGCTTAGCTGGCTCTCGACCCGCGAATCCGGCAGCAGTTTTGTTGCGGCATTCCAGAGACGGTCCTGCGGCAGTCCTGTGATTTCGCCACTGGCCGGATCGATCACCGTCTTCGTGCCGTCGCGCTTCGCGACAATCATCAGCGGCATGCCGTCGAGCCACACGAAACGTGCCTCGACCGCGGGTCCGCCCGCCGGTGCGCGAATGGCCGCAGCGATATCAGGCGCATCATGGCCGGCATAGCGCTGCAATACTTCGCGTGGCGTATTGCGGTTGGCAAAATATTCGCCGGGATTCAGCGACAGCCAGCCGGAAAACATCCAGGTCAGGACAAAGAGGCCGGCAATCAGCCCGGTGACGTGATGCCAGGCCATCCAGCCGCGATAGGGCGTGATGTTGCCGTTCGCATAACGTCGCTTCAAGCGCACGCGCAGAATGCCGATCCAGATTCCGGTGATGCCGACGACCAGGCAGATGCCGGAGATCCACAGCACCACCAGCCGCCATAGCGGCCCGTCCTTGCGCAGTACAGTCGGATAGATCCAGTGCGGGATCGAGCCGAGCCAGTTCCAGACGCGCTCCGTGCGGTTGGTATCGAGTGCGATCTCGCCGGAGCGCGAGGAGACATAGAGTTTGGTGCCGGCGTCGTCGCCGAGCGCGATCAGATACAATGGTCGCAACGGATCGTAACGTGCGGTGACGCTCCACTGATCGCGATCGACGGTCTCTTCGAGCCGAGGTGACTTGCTGGCGGGATGATGCTGCGCAACAGCAAGTGCCTGCTGTTCGTTGATCTCGGCGATGGTGCGGCCATCGACGGCGGAGATGGCTTGCCATTTGCCGTCCCATGAGCTCAGTCGATACACCGGCTCATCGGCGATCATGTTCAATCGCAGATCGCGCGGATAGCGCGTGGTGCCGGCCTTCTTCATCGCGTCGTCGGGAGAGAGCACCACCTTCTCCCAGACGATGTTAGGTAATGCCGCCAGGCGCTCTTTGTCGGAGAGGCCGGGAAACGCGACATACATCATCACCACGCCGGAGATGAACCACATCGCGAAGAAGAGGCAGGTGACGATACCGACCCAGCGGTGGCCGATATACAGCCACCGCCGGAGTGTTCGTGTCAGTGTGCGTGCCACGCTCAGAACTTCACGTTGACCGCGAGCTGAGCGGTCCGCGGCATGCCGAGCAGCCACTGATTGGTGCCCCCGGACGTCGCAAAGACCGTGTCGAACAGGTTGTAGATCCGCAGCGACACCGTGGTATTGACGTCGGGCCTCCACTGCAGGCCGGCATTGACGACATTATAGGCCGGCATCTCCAGCGTATTGGCGTTGTCGGCAAATCGCTTGCCGATGATCTGCACGCCGGCATTGGCCGACCAGTTCTGTGCGAAGGCCCAGGTCACCCAGACGTTGGAGACGTTCTGCGGCACGTTCACCGGCACATTGCCGGCATAGTTCACCGGGAGGCCGCCGACCGACTGCAGGAAGTCGTCATACTTCGCGCGCAGGAATGCGGTGTTTGCGTCGATGCGCCAGCCATGGTCGAGCGCGAACCCGACCGACGCCTCGATGCCGCGTGACGATTGCTGGCCGACCTGCAAGGTCACGTTCAGATTGTTGGGATCGCGGGCCAGGAGATTGTTTTTCACGATCTCATAGCCAGCGAGCGTCCACTCGCCACGGCCGCCCCAGAACGATTGCTTGACGCCGACTTCCACCTGTTTGCCGCTGGACAGCTGATAGGTGCTGTTCGCCGCTGAATTGGTGATCAGGTTGCTCACCGGATCGACCGCCACCGAATACTGGCCGTAGACAGCGAGATTCTGGATTGGCGTATAAACCGCGCCAGCGCGCCATGAGGTCGCATGATACGCCTTCTCATAGCTGTTGCCGGGCGTGACGTAGTCGGTCCGCTCAACGGTCGGTTCGTCCTGGCGGATGCCGCCGATCAGCGACAGCTGGTCGGTGACGGACAAGCGGTTTTCCGCGAACACGCCATATTGGTTGGTCGTGGTGCTGAAGCCCGGCACCGTCGGTGAGGTGGTCGCGTAGAACGAACCCGGATTGAAATTGAACAGTGGCACCGACGACGAGCCTGCATAGGGCGAATTGTTGGTGTGAGTGAAGGAGATGTTGTTGACGTCGAAGCCCGTGACGAATTCGTTGACCATGCCAAAGATGTGGCCGCGGAAGGTGGCGTCGAAACGGTCGCCGATCTGCGCCTGGTCGTGGAAGATTTCGATGTAGTTGCCGCCGCCGCGGTCGATCAGGCCGGTCCTGGCGTTGTAGACATAGCTTTCCTCGTCGCGCCAATGCCGCTGGCTGTTCAGATAATACAAGGTGTTGCGCAGCGTGATGCCGTCGCTCACCCGCCACTCGGTTTTCACCTGGTTCCAGCTGTCCTGATAGCGGATACTGCTGTCGCTGACATTGTAGTTCTGGAAGCGCAACGACGTGTCGAGCTTGCCGTTGATCAGCGGCGTGCCGAAGTAACGCGACGGACTGCGGTCACCGTAATCGGCTGAGATCGTCCAGGTGATGTCTTCGGTCTGTTTGATCTGCACGGCGGCGTGGACTTCGACATTGGACTGGTGGTCGCGGTCGACCCAGCCATCCGACATGCTGCCGATGGCGGTGATTCGGTAGGCGACGTCCTTGCTCACCGGGCCGCCGCTGTCCACGGCGATGCGGCGTTCCATATTGGTGTCGAAAGAGATCTCGGCCTGATTACGCGGCACCCACAGCGGCAGTTTCGAGACCACATTGATGGCGCCGCCAATGGCGCCTTCGCCATACATCACCGAGGCAGGACCGTGCAGCACTTCGATGCGCTCCGACGACCAGGTGTCATAGGGGAAGGTCAGCGTGCCGGACCCGACATAGAGGCGGGTGCCGTCATACAGTGTCATCACCGTGCCGTTGCCGTTAAAGCCGCGGGTGTTGAAGGCGATGCTGCCATTGCCGGGCGCTGGCTGGGCGGTGAAGCCGGTGGCGTTTTGCGTCACCGCGGCGATGATGTTTTGCTGGCCGCGTTCGCCCATGGTCTCGGCGGAGATCACTTCCACGCTGGCCGGCGTCTGCAGGCGCGTCAGGCCAAGGCGGCTGCCAGTGGATGTCGTGCCGGTGAGGTTGAGCGTCGGCGCTGCGAAGACCGGGCCTGTCGGCGTGGCGACCGGCGCGCCAGTGTCGGCTGCAACGTTGCGCTGCTGCCGCGAGCGCGCAGCGCGCGTGGGCTTGCCTGATGTCGTGCGGCGTACCCGTGTTGGCGTCGCGGTCGGCTGAACTACCACGGGATCGAGTACGTGGTGCGATTGCGCAGGTCGCAGCGAGCCTTCGGCGGGCAGAAGGAAGCAGGACAGTGCGACGGAGGAAAGGAGAGCATTGCATCGCTTGGATGCATGGGAGACGGAGGTCATCTGCAGGACTCGCGGTTACGTGGCACGTCACCGCAAACCAAGTCTCGCCGCCGCTTACACAGCGGCAGTGTGACTTCCACCAGGACACCCCGCCCAATGTGCTCGCGTGTGACCACGACTGGCGGCAGGTCTCCTGGCTCGCGGGTCAGTGCCTGTCGCCGCCTTCCCAGGTGAATACCCAGTGGCTCTTGGCGCAGGCTCGCCGCTTACAGTTGCGGGGGCAGCCGCGGAATCGGGGATCCCCCTCACCGCATTCCCTTTTGATCCCCGAAGGGAACCGTCCCGTTCACGTTAAGGTGAAATCTCCAAATGTGTCAATCCAGTCGCCAGTCATTCGCAACTTGCACCGACAGGTGTTGATATTGCGCATCACCTGTCATCGCAGCGTCAAGCGATCTGCCTAGCACCATGGGTGTCAAAGCCAGGATCAGGAGTTCGCCATGACTTGCAAGTTCTCGGCGTTACGTATGTCCCGCCGTCGTTTTCTCACGCGCTCAGCTGCAGCAGGCGCCAGCTTTCTGGCGATGCCTTACCTCAGCCGCGCGGCCGATCGTCCGGTGGTGTCGCATGGCGTGCAGTCCGGCGATGTCGGGATCAATAGCGGCATGATCTGGTCGCGTGCCGACCGGCCGGCGCAGATGATGGTGGAAGTCGCCACCACCGAGTCCTTCAACAATGCGCGGACCTTGCCGCCGATGGCGGCGCTGCCCGAAACCGATTTCACAGCAAAGCTGCTGCTCGACAATCTGCCGGCCGGGCAGGATATCTTCTACCGCGTCAAATTCCGTGATCTTTCGCATACGGAGATCGTCGGCGAGCCCGTGACCGGCCGCTTCCGCACCGCGCCAGCGGATCGCCGCGATGTATCTTTCGTGTGGGGCGGCGATGTCGCCGGACAGGGCTGGGGCATCAATGCGGAGGATGGCGGCATGGTCACCTACGCCACCATGCGCAAGCACAATCCGGATTTCCTGATCCATTCCGGCGATACGATCTATGCCGACGGCCCGATCCTGCCTGAAGTGAAATTGCCTGACGGCACGGTCTGGAAGAACACCATCACCGTGCCGGAAAAGGCCAAGGTCGCCGAGACGCTCGACGAATTCCGCGCCGCGCACAAATACAATCTGCTCGACGAGAATGTTCGCGCCTTCAACGCGCAGGTGCCGATCTTCGGCCAGTGGGACGATCACGAAGTCACCAACAACTGGTCGCTCTCCAAGCAATTGCCGGCGGCTTACAAGGAACGCGACATCACGCTGCTGGCTGCGCGCGGCGCGCGTGCCTTTCACGAGATGTATCCGATCTCGGTCAATCCGGCCGAACCGGGCCGCGTCTATCGCACGCTGAATTACGGCCCGCATCTCGACGTCTTCATGCTGGACGAGCGCAGCTATCGCGGCCCCAACGGCCCCAACCTGCAGGAGACCTATGGTCCCGATGCGTATTTCATCGGCCCGGAGCAGATGGCCTGGTTGAAGCGCGCATTGATGGCGTCAAAGGCAACCTGGAAGGTCATCGCCTCCGACATGCCGATCGGCATCGTCGTCGAGAATGATGCGGTCAATCACACGGGGTCGGAGGCGATCGCGCAGGGCGATGGCCCGGCGCGCGGCCGCGAGCTGGAGATCGCCGACATCCTGCGCTTCATCAAGTCGGCGGGTATCCGCAACACGGTCTGGCTGACCGCCGATGTGCATTACACGGCGGCGCATTATTACAATCCCGACAAGGCCCAGTTCCAGGATTTCGAGCCATTCTGGGAGTTCGTTTCCGGGCCGTTTCATGCCGGTACGTTTGGTCCCGGAGCGATGGATAATACCTTCGGTCCCGAGGTCCGTTTCGTGAAGGCGCCGGGCCCCGGCAAGCAGAATCTGCCCCCATCCGCGGGTATGCAGTTCTTCGGCCACGTCAAAATCGACGGTTCGAGCGGCCAAATGACCGTTACGCTACGGGATCGGGCCGATGTGGCCCTTTGGGCCACCGTTCTGGACCCGAAATTGAGCTAACCATTTGGCAGATTCGCATTGTTTTTCGGCGATTTCCCCCTATATTGCGCCGCAACGCGTCCGAGTACCCGGCCCCTTCTGGCCGGGTTTGCTTTTGGAGGGATTGCCCCAGCGCGTTTTCAGACGAGGCAGTTATCGAACGCGCTCGAGCGCAGGGCCCAACTCTAATTGATCTGGCCTTTTGTCGAGCATGTCTTGTTGAACCCGCATCAGGGCACCCAGACCGTAAAACAGAAGAAGACCTATGAACCTTCGCAACATTGCTATCATCGCCCACGTTGACCACGGCAAAACGACCCTCGTCGACAAGCTGCTGCAGCAGTCGGGCACCTATCGCGACAATCAGCGCGTCCAGGAACGCGCGATGGATTCGAACGACATCGAAAAAGAGCGCGGCATCACCATTCTCGCCAAGTGCACCTCGGTGCTGTGGGACGAGGTCCAGATCAACATCGTCGACACCCCGGGCCACGCCGACTTCGGCGGCGAAGTCGAACGCATCCTGTCGATGGTCGATGGCGTGATCGTGCTGGTCGACGCTGCTGAAGGCCCGATGCCGCAGACCAAGTTCGTGGTCGGCAAGGCACTGAAGCTCGGTCTCAAGCCGATCGTCGCGATCAACAAGGTCGACCGTCAGGACGCCCGCATCACCGAAGTCGTCAACGAAGTGTTCGACCTGTTCGCAGCGCTCGACGCGACCGACGACCAGCTCGACTTCCCGATTCTGTACGGATCAGGCCGCAACGGCTGGATGGCCGACAGCCCGGACGCGTCGCATGACGTCGGCATGAAGCCGCTGTTCGATCTCGTCATCAAGCATGTGCCGCCGCCGGTGGTGGAAGAAGGCCCGTTCCGCATGCTCGGCACGATCCTGGAAGCCAACCCCTATCTCGGCCGCATCATCACCGGCCGCATCTCGTCGGGTTCGGTGAAGCCGAACCAGGCGGTCAAGGTGCTGTCGCGTGACGGCAAGGTCGTCGAAACCGGCCGTATCACCAAGATCCTGGCCTTCCGCGGTCTCGAGCGCCAGCCGGTGGAACTCGCCGAAGCCGGCGACATCGTTGCCATCGCCGGTCTGCCCAAGGGCACCGTCGCCGATACCTTCTGCGATCCGTCGGTTGAAGTTCCGATCCAGGCCCAGCCGATCGATCCGCCGACCGTGTCGATGTCCTTCATCGTCAACAATTCGCCGCTCGCCGGCACCGAAGGCGACAAGGTCACCAGCC